>NZ_JBWKPX010000015.1:0-126297 GCF_059418465.1 Caulobacter sp. GW821-FHT09A05 | reverse complement strand
AGCCGCGGGGGCGGCCGCGTCAGCCGCCGGAGCCTCGCCGGCGGGCGCCGGGGCCGCGCCGGCCGGCTTCGGCGCCGGGATCGGCAGGCTCGAGCCCAGGCTGTGCAGGTAGGCGATCATGGCGATCCGGTCTTCCTGCTTCTTCAGGCCGACGAACGTCATCTTGGTGCCCGAGATGTCCTTGCCCGGGGCCTTCAGGAAGGTGTCGAGCTTGTCGTAGTCCCAGACCGGGTTCTTGGCGCCGTACTCGACCATGGCCGGCGAATAGGCGAAGCCGGGGTGGACGCCGGGCTTGCGCCCCACCACGCCGAACAGGCCGGGGCCGGTGTGATTCTCGGCGGTGAAGTTGTGGCAGGAGGCGCACTTGGCGGCGACGGCCTGGCCGGCGGTGACATTGGCCGGGGTCAGGACGCTGCCCCAGTCGGGCGCGGCCTCGGCGGCCGCGCCGCCTTCGCCCGCCTCTTCGGCGATCGCGATCTCATAGCCGGGCTTTTCAAGCTCGTGCTTGGCGAAAACGATGTCCGACGCTTCCCGCAGACCGAAAATGATCAGGCCGGTCAGCAGCACGCCGCCAGCGATCTTGTTGAACGTCAGGTCGCTCATCTAAAGCCTTACCAGCCTCTTGGGGGCCGTCTGACGACAGGCCCGAAATCCGCGCCCGGAGGTTTCCCCCGCGCGCTCCATGTTGCGCTCGCGTCTCTTACACGCTACCGCCCGAGGCGCAACCGGGCAGCAACGGTTTTGACCCGCAACGGCCTTTCATGAACCCTATCGTCGTCATTCCGGCCCGCATGGCGGCCACCCGCCTCCCCGACAAGCCGTTGGCGGACATCGGCGGCGTCCCGATGATCGTGCGCGTGCTGCGCCAGGCCCTGGCGGCGGGAATCGGCCCGGTGGCGGTGGCGGCCGGCGACATCGCCATCGTCCACGCGGTCAAGCAGGCCGGCGGCCAGGCGGTGCTGACCGATCCGGCCCTGCCCTCGGGCTCGGACCGCATCCTGGCCGCCCTCGAGGCGCTGGACCCCCAGCGCCGCCACGACGTGGTCATCAACCTGCAGGGCGACATGCCGTTCGTGCAGCCCTCGGTGCTGGGCGCCTGCGCCGACCTTCTGAGCGCCCATCCCGGCTGCGACATCGCCACCGTCGTCGCGCCGGAAGCCTCGCCGGCCGACCGGTCCAATCCCGACGTGGTCAAGGCCGTGCTGGCCATGGAGCAGAACGGCCTGTCGGGCCGGGCGCTGTATTTCACTCGCTCCACCCTCTATGGCGACGGCCCCGTCTGGCGTCACATCGGCATCTACGGCTATCGCCGCGCCGCCCTGGAGGCCTTCAACGCCGCCCCGCCCTCGCCGCTGGAGAAGCGCGAGAAGCTGGAGCAACTGCGGGCCATGGAGCTGGGCCTCAGCTTGCGCGCCGCGGTGGCCGCCGAGGCCCCGATCTCCGTCGACAATCCTTCGGACCTAGAAGCGGCGCGCGCCTATTCGAACACCATTGGCGCGGCCGGAAAGTCAGCATGAGCATCCTCAAGAAGATCGCCTTCCAGGGCGAGCCCGGCGCCAACAGCCACGAGGCCTGCCGCACCTATTTCCCCGACCACGAGGCCGTGCCCTGCGCCACCTTCGAGGAGGCGTTCGAGGCCATCAAGACCGGCGCCTGCCAGCTGGGCATGATCCCGATCGAGAACTCGATCGCCGGCCGCGTGGCCGACGTCCACCACCTCTTGCCCGCTTCGGGCCTGAAGATCGTCGGCGAACGCTTCAAGCCGATCCGCTTCCAGCTGATGGCCAACAAGGGCGTGACACTGGAGACGGTGAAGATCGCCTGTTCGATGCCGATCGCGCTGAGCCAGTGCCGCCACAGCCTCAAGAAGCTGGGCCTGGCCCACGAGAGCGCCGGCGACACGGCGGGCGCGGCCAAGGCCCTGGCCCTGAAGCCCGATCCCACCCGCGCCGCCGTGGCCCCGGCCCTGGCCGCCGAGATCTACGGCCTGGACATCCTGGCCCGCGACATCGAGGACGCGCGCAACAACACCACGCGGTTCCTGGTGATGACGGCCGATCCCAAGCCGGAGGCGCCGCCGTTCACCCACCGCTGCGTGACCAGCTTCGTGTTCAAGGTCCGCAACCTGCCGGCCGCCCTCTACAAGGCCCTGGGCGGCTTCGCGACCAACGGCGTCAACATGACCAAGCTGGAAAGCTACATGGAGGGCGGGGCCTTCACCGCCACCTTCTTCTACGCCGAGGTCGACGGCCGGCCCGAGGACCGCCCCCTGGCCCTGGCCTTCGACGAGCTGAAGTTCTTCTCCGAGAAGTTCGAGATCCTGGGGGTCTATCCGGCCGATCCGTTCCGGGACCGGGTGTAGGGCTTCCCGAAGGGCAAGCTTCGCCAATCGGGCGTTCGGCGCCTAATCTCCCGCCCAGGGTCCCAGCAAGGGGCCGGGGAGGGAACGACGATGCAAACGCTGGTCGCGCCGGTGATGGCGCTGACGGCCTGGTCGCTGGTGATCTGGCTGTGGATGTACGTTCAGCGGCTGCCGGCCATGAGCAAGGCCGGGATCAAGCCGCAGGACGCGGCCTTTCCGGGCGGGCTGAACGGCCTGCCGCCGATCGCCCGTCAGGCGGCCGACAACTACAACCACCTGATGGAGCAGCCGACGATCTTCTATGCGGCGGCCCTGGCCATCCAGGTCGCCGGCCACGCCGACGGCTGGGCGCTGCATCTGGCCTGGCTCTATGTGGCGCTGCGGGTGGTCCACAGCCTGGTGCAGCTCAGCATCAACGCCGTGACCTTGCGGTTCCTGGTGTTCGTGCTGTCGACGATCGCCCTGGCGGTGATGGTCGTGCGGGAGCTGGTGGTGCTGTTCGGGTAGGGACGAGGCTTCAAAAAAGATTGTCATCCCGGGCGTAGCGCAGCGAAGACCCGGGACCGCCGGAAGCGCCGAGTTCAGGCGTCGGTCCCGGATCGGCGCGCTGCGCGCTTGTCCGGGATGACAGTCGGTTTCCGAGTCTAAGCCTCCTCCGCCCAGGCCTTGATCAGCTGGTGGGCGATGGCCAGGGGCGGGGGGGCGAAGAAGCCTTCCAGCTCGCCGCGGATCAGGGCCTTGGCCTCGTCCTTGGTGAACCACTTGACCGCTTCCAGCTCGGTCTGGTCGGGGGCGGCCACGTCGCTGTCGACGTCGGCCATCAGGCCCATCATCAGCGACGAGGGCCACGGCCAGGGCTGGCTGGAGTGGTAGCGGACGGCGGTGGCGGTCAGGCCGGCCTCTTCCTTCAGCTCGCGGGCGCAGCCTTCCTCGATGGTCTCGCCGGGCTCGATGAAGCCGGCCAGGGCCGAGTACATGCCGGGCGGCCACATCGCCTGGCGACCCAGCAGGCAGCGGCCGCCGTGCAGGGCCAGCATGATCGCCACCGGATCGGTGCGCGGGAAGTGCTCGGCCTGGCAGGACGGGCACAGCCGCTTCCAGCCGCCGTCGCTGACCACCGTCTCCTGGCCGCAGTTGCTGCACCACTTGTGCTTGCGCCGCCATTCGAACATCGACTTGGCGGTGGCCAGGATGCCGGCGTCGGGCGGCGGCAGGGTCGGGGCGATCCCGCGCAACTCCTCGAACCGGCCCAGGCCCCGCAGCGGCCCCTCGGCCGGGTCGGCCCCGCCCTCCAGGTCGACGGCGAACACCGCGATGTCCTTCCAAAGCCCCAGGAAAAGCAGCCGCTCGGGCGTGGCGGCCAGGTCCTTGGCCATGTCGGCGCGCAGATAGGCGATCTGGGCGCCGCTGATCTTGCCGTCCTCCCCGACGGCGTCCTCGACCAGCGCCTTGCCGTTCCAGACGGCCACGGCCAGGGACTGCGGGTCGGCGGCCTTCTCGGCCAGCCAGGCCTCGTCGCCCCGGCGCTCGCTGGCGCGGTCGAGCGGATTGCCGGCGAAGATGTTGGTGATGATCGAAAGGGCCATGGCGAGTCTGTAGCATCCGCGACGAAGAGTCGTCACGAGCCGGCGCTTCGTGTCTTGCATCCGTCGCTATGAGTCGCGATATAGGCCTTGGAGACCGGCGCGGACGGAGTCCTCGCCAACCTGGTCAGGGCCGAGAGGCAGCAGCCACAACGAGATCCCCTCTGGGTCGCTGTCCGGTCTCCACCTTTCCCCACATTCTGACAGCATTGCCGCCTCAAGCGCGGGCCGAGCCTTTTGCTGGGCGCTGCGGCGCACTACACTCACGCCATGGCCGACCACGACGACCTCACGACCGATTCCGCGCCGCCGTGGGACGAAGAACCCGCTGAACGCGACGAGAACACCGCCGACATCTTCGGCGGGCCGCCGGCCGCGCCCGAGGCGGCGCCGCCGGCCGTGGCGACGCCCGTCGCGGCTCCGGCCGCCCAGCCGCCGTCGGACCCGGACGCGGCCTACACCGTGCTGGCCCGCAAGTACCGGCCGCGCACCTTCGAGGACCTGATCGGCCAGGAGGCCATGGTCCGCACCCTGGCCAACGCCTTCTCGACCGGCCGCATCGCCCACGCCTTCATGCTGACCGGCGTGCGGGGGGTGGGCAAGACCACCACCGCCCGCCTGTTGGCCCGGGCGTTGAACTACGAGACCGACACCGTCCACCAGCCCTCGGTCGACCTGACCGTCGACGGCCGCCACTGCAAGGCCATCGTCGAGGGGCGGCACATGGACGTGCTGGAGCTGGACGCCGCCAGCCGAACCAAGGTCGACGAGATGCGCGAGCTGCTGGACGGGGTGCGCTACGCCCCGGTCGAGGCGCGCTACAAGGTCTACATCATCGACGAAGTGCACATGCTGTCGACGGCGGCGTTCAACGCCCTGCTCAAGACGCTGGAAGAGCCGCCGCCGCACGCCAAGTTCATCTTCGCCACCACCGAGATCCGCAAGGTGCCGGTGACGATCCTGTCGCGCACCCAGCGTTTCGACCTGCGCCGGGTCGAGCCGGACGTGCTGGTCAAGCACTTCGGCAAGATCGCCGCCAAGGAAGGGGCCAGGGTCGAGGAGGACGGCCTGGCCCTGATCGCCCGCGCCGCCGAGGGCTCGGTGCGCGACGGCCTGTCCCTGCTGGACCAGGCCATCGTCCAGGGCGAGCGCGGCTCGACCGTCACCGCCGCCGTGGTCCGCGACATGCTGGGCCTGGCCGACCGCGGCCAGACGATCGCCCTGTTCGAGAACGTGATGAGCGGCAAGCCGGGCGAGTCGCTGCAGGGCTTCCGCGCCCTGTGGGGGTTCGGCGCCGATCCGGCGGTGGTCATGCTGGACCTGCTGGACCATTGCCACGCCGCGTCGGTGGCCAAGGCCCTGGGGCCGGACGCCCTGTCGATGCCCAAGGAGCAGGCCGCGCGACTGACCGCGATCGGGGCCCAGACCTCGGCCGGGACCCTGTCGCGCCTGTGGCAGATGCTGCTCAAGGCCCATGACGAGGTGCGCCGCGCGCCCGACGCCATGGCCGCGGCCGAGATGGCCCTGATCCGCCTGTGCTACGCCGCCGACCTGCCCGGTCCGGAGGAGGCGCTGAAGGCCCTGCGCGACGGCCAGCCGGTCGGCGGTCCCGGGGGCGGCGGCGGCTCGATCGGCGGCGGCGGTGGAGGCGGCGGGGCCGTCAACGCCCAGGCCCGGGTGATGGCCGCGCCCTCGGCGCCCGCGGCGCCGGTGCTGGCGTCCTTCGAAGACGTCGTGAAGCTGATCGCCGAGAAGCGCGACATCGGCCTGCGGCTCGACGTCGAGCAATATGTCCGCCCGATCAGCTTCCGCCCCGGGGCGATCACCTTCGAACCGGCCCCCGGCGCGCCCGGCAACCTGGCCGGCCGCCTGGTGCGCGCGCTGAAGGAGTGGACCGGCCAGCCCTGGCTGGTGGCGGCCGAGGGCGGCGGCGGGGCCGAGAGCCTGTTCGAGCGCCAGAAGCGCGAGGAGCGCGAGGAGCTGGCGGCGATCAAGTCCGACCCGTTCGTCGCCTCGGTGCTCAGCGCTTTCCCCGGGGCCGAGATCGTCGAGGTCCGCACGATCCTGACGCCCCCGGCGCCGCCGATCGAGCCGGACGAGCTGGAAGAATAACGACTGTCATCCCGGACGTAGCGCGCAGCGCGAAGATCCGGGACCGACGCGTGAACGCCGGCGCTTCCGGCGGTCCCGGCTCTTCGGCCGGGATGACACCGAAGTTTAGGAGTTTGAACGATGAAAGACCTCGGCGGCCTGATGAAGCAGGCCCAGGAGATGCAGCAGAAGCTGGCCGACGCCCAGGCGCGGCTCGCCGAACTGACCGTCGAGGGCACGGCCGGCGGCGGCATGGTCACCGTCACCCTGAAGGGCTCGGGCGAGCTGGCCCGGGTTGTGCTGGACGAGAGCCTGGTCGAGCCGGGCGAGGGCGAGGTGATCGCCGACCTGATCGTCGCCGCCCACGCCGACGCCAAGAAGAAGCTCGACGCCAAGCAGGCCCAGCTGATGCAGGAAGCCGCCGGGCCGATGGCCGGGCTGATGGGCGGCATGCCGGGCATGAAGTTCTAGGGTCGCCTGCATCTGAAAATCCACTCCCGTTGTCATCCCGGCCGTAGCGAAGCGGAGAGCCGGGACCCAGGACCGCCGCAATGCGCCGGCCTCTGGATCCCGAACAGCCTCCGCGAGGCTTCCGGGATGACAACCGATTTTAGGCTCATGATAGGCTTGGATGTCGCTCATCCCGTCGAGCCCAGGGCGTCCGTCCCCCTCTGAAGGAACCAGGAGATCCCGATGCCGCCTCTTCGCACCGCTCTGATCGCCCTGGCCCTGGCCGCGCCGAGCGTGGCCCACGCCGCCCCCCTGCCGGCCGACCTGGCCGCCGCCGCCCACGCCTATGACGCGGCCCAGGTGAACGGCGACCGGGCGGCGCTGGAGCGGCTGGTGGCCGACGACTACGTGCTGGTCAACGGCGCGGGCCAGGTGCAGGACAAGGCGCGGCTGATCGCCGACTATGTCGCTCCCGGCTTCAAGCTGGACCCGTTCACGATCGAGGAACCGGTCGAGACGGTGCTGGGCGACACCGCCCTGCTGGGCGGCCGGGTCAACATGACGGGGACGGACGGCGGCCAGCGCTTCGCCCTGGTGGTGCGCTTCGTCGACGCCTGGGCCAAGCGCGACGGCCAGTGGCGCGTGGTCTATTCGCAGGTCACCCGGGTGACCCCGGCCAAGGCGTCCTGATGCACAACGATTTCGGGGGAGACAGGGAAATGGGCAGGCTCGGCGGCGTGATGCTGGTGGTGTTGGTGGTCCTGATCGGGCTGATCATGGTCGCCTGGCCGCAGTACAGCGTCTATGCGGCGCGCAAGCATGGCGAGGCCGAGCTGGCGCGCGCCACCCAGAACAGGCAGGTGCGGGTGCAGGAGTCGCTGGCCAAGTTCGAGGCCGCCGACTACGACGCCAAGGCCGAAATCCGTCGCGCCCAGGGCGTGGCCCAGGCCAACAGGATCATCGCCGAAAGCCTGGGCGGCCCCGAAGGCTATCTGCGCTGGCGCTATATCGAGATGCTGCAGGAAACCTCCGAGAAGGGCGGTCACCAGGTGATCTACCTGCCGACCGAGGCGGGTCTGCCCCTTCTGGAGGCCGGCCGTCGGCCGCAGCCGCGCAAGGACGACTGATGGCCGCCTCCGCCGGACCCGAGATCGAGCGCCTGATCGCCCTGCTGTCCAAGCTGCCGGGCCTGGGGCCGCGCTCGGGCCGGCGCGCGGCCCTGGCGCTGCTCAAGAAGCGCGACACCCTGCTGGCCCCGCTGGCCGCCGCGATCGTCGACGCCCAGGCCAAGGTGCGCACCTGCTCGGTCTGCGGGTCGCTGGATACTTCGGACCCCTGCGCCGTCTGCTCGGACGCCACGCGCGACAACCGCCTGCTGTGCGTGGTCGAGGAGGTCGGCTCGCTGTGGGCCATGGAGCGCGGCGGCTCGTTCAAGGGGCGCTACCACGTGCTGGGCGGGCTGCTGTCGGCGCTGGACGGCGTGGGGCCCGAGGCGCTGAGGGTCAACGAACTGCTGGGCCGGGCCAGCAACAGTGAGATCGCCGAGGTCATCCTGGCCCTGCCGGCCACGGTCGACGGCCAGACCACGGCCCACTACCTGGCCGACCGCCTGGCGCCGACGGGGGTCTCGGTGACCATGCTGGCGCGCGGCGTGCCGGTGGGCGGCGACCTGGACTGGCTGGACGACGGGACCATCGCCCAGGCGCTGAGGGCGCGGCGGCCGGCGTAATTTTCCCTCTCCCCTTGCGGGAGAGGGTGGCCTCGCGGCGCGAGGTCGGGTGAGGGGTCGATGACGAGTTCAGCCGCGCACGCCGGACAGGACTGGGCGACCCCTCATCCGACGGCTTCGCCGCCACCTTCTCCCGCAAGGGGAGAAGGATTGACCACCCGCCTTCCACCCACCCCCGACTCCGGCTAAGAACGGAGCATGAACTTTTCCGATCCGTTCCTGATCCTGATCCTGGCCCTGGTCCTGCTGGTGGTGGCGCTCGCCGCCGCCGCGGTCGCCGTCTGGGCCCTGCGTCGGGCCGCCGCCGCCGAGGCCAAGGCCTGGGACTTGAACGCCCGGCTGGTCCAGGCCGACGAGCGGGCCCGGCTGCTGGAGGACCAGACGGCCACCCAGGGCGAGCTGATCCGCGCCCAGGCCGCCCAGCAGGCGACCATGACCGCCAACACCGTGGCCGAGGCGCTGATCAAGCGCACCGAGGAGAACTTCAAGAGCCGCGAACTGCTCAGCCAGCAGCGGCTGGAGGCCCAGCTCAAGCCCGTGGCCGAGACCCTGGCCAAGTTCGAGGCCCAGGTCACCGCCGTCGAGAAGGCCCGCGCCGAGGAGACCGGCGGGCTGAAGGCCCAGATCGCCGCCCTGATGGAGGCCTCGACCGCCACCCAGTTCGAGGCCCGCAAGCTGTCGGCCGCCCTGCGGCGCGGGGCCGGCGTCCAGGGCCGCTGGGGCGAGCAGACCCTGCGCAACGTGCTCGAGGCCGCGGGCCTCAACACCCGCTTCGACTTCGAGGAGCAGTTCAGCGTCGACAGCGACGAGGGCCGCCGCCGCCCCGACGTCAAGGTCAAGATGCCGGGCGGCGGGGTGTTCGTGATCGACGCCAAGTGCTCGCTGAACGCCTTCCTCGAGGCCCAGGAGGCGACCGAGGAGCACCTGCGGGAAAGCGCCCTGGCCCGCCACGCCGCCAGCGTCCGCGCCCACATGCAGGGTCTGTCGGCCAAGGCCTACTGGGACCAGTTCGCCAGCGAGGGCTCGCCCGACTTCGTGGCCATGTTCGTGCCCGGCGACGGCTTCCTGGCCGCGGCCCTGGACCGCCTGCCCGACCTGATGACCGAGGCCATGGACCGCCGGGTGCTGCTGGTCACGCCGACCACCCTGTTCGCCCTGTGCAAGGCCGTCGCCTACGGCTGGCGGGCCGAGGACCAGGCCAAGAACGCCGCCGCCATCGTCGCCGTGGGCCGCGAGCTCTACAAGCGCATCGCCGTGATGGGGGCCCACGCCGGCTCGGTGGGCAAGGCGCTGGAGGCGGCGGTCGGTCGCTACAACCAGTTCGTCGGCTCGCTGGAAAGCCAGGTCCTGACCCAGGCCCGCCGCTTCGAGGACCTGTCGGTCGACCACGAGGGCAAGGAGATCGCCGAGCTGACGCCGGTCGAGAACGCCGTGCGGCCGCTGGTCAAGCTGGCGGGGGAGGTTCCGGTGGACGCTCCGGTTGCTAGGCTGCAGGCCAAGCCCTAGCTTGGCTGTATGATCTTTCTCGCTTGCGCCGGCGCCATCATCGCGTCGCTCTACATGCTCGTCACCCAGGGCTTCACAGTGCTCAGCGCCAAGCGCACGGGCGTGCTGGTCAGCAAGTCCTATGGCAAGGCCAAGGTCGAGCGCGCGGTCGACGCCGAGCGGTTCGACAAGCTGCTGGCCGGCCGGATCAAGGCCCTGGGCATGCCGGCCCTGATCCTGGTCAGCGCGCTGTGCGTTCTGGGTTGGCAGGTCTTCGCCATGATCGTGACCGCACCGGCGGCCTAGGACCAATCGACATTCAACGCCGTGCGTGGTCCTCGTCCTTCGACAAGCTCAGGATGAGGACCATTTATAGAGCCGGGCAGTAGAAAACCTCATCCTGAGCTTGTCGAAGGACGAGGTTTTCGGGCCGGGGAGATGAATGTCGATCCGCCCTAGGCGGCCGCACCGCGTCCCTCCGTCGCCTTGACGCTGAACGGCGCGAACCTTACGTGACTGTCGTTATGGCCATCCGTCGCATCCTCACCGTCGATAACGCCGCCGACCTGGCGATCCTCAAGCAGGTCTCCAAGGACGTGCCCGCCGTCGACGACGCCCTGCGCGCCCTGATGGACGACATGCTGGAGACCATGTACGACGCCCCCGGCATCGGCCTGGCGGCCGTGCAGGTCGGCGAGCTGGTCAATGTGATCGTCATGGACCTGGCCCGCGAGGGCGAGGAACCGGCGCCCCGCTACTTCGTCAATCCGAAGATCACCTGGGAATCCGAGGAGCTGTTCTCGTACGAGGAAGGCTGCCTGTCGGTGCCCGAGGTCTACGACGCCGTCGAGCGTCCGGCCCGCGTCAGGATCAGCTACCTGAACTACCAGGGCGAGCCGGTCGAGGAAGAGGCCCACGACCTGTTCGCGGTCTGCATCCAGCACGAGATGGACCACCTCAAGGGCGTGCTGTTCATCGACCACCTGTCGCGCCTGAAGCGCGACCGGGCGATCAGCAAGGTCAAGAAGGCCCGCCGGGCGGCGTGACCGCCAAGCTCCGCTCATCCCGGCGAATGCCGGGACCCAGATGGAATGGCTGTGAGGCGGGTTCCATGGGCGCGACGCTGATCCCGTCAGGTTCAACGCCATAGGATCTGGGTCCCGGCATTCGCCGGGATGAGCGGATATATATGTCCTACCGCGTCGCCTCGTGGACTTCCTTCTTGGCGTCCGAGCCGGCCTTCTTGGCGTCGGCGTTGAGGTCGGCCGCCGCTTCCTTGGTTTCCTGGCCGGCCTTGGCGCCGACCTCCTGGGCCTTGTCGACCGCCTCGCCGGCCGCGACCTTGGCGTCGGCGGCGGCCTCCTGCGTGCTTTCCTTCAGCGCCGTGCCGGCCTGCTTGACGTCGGGATCGTTCTTGATGTCGGTGGCGGCCTGCTTGATCTCGGAACCGGCGGCCTTGGCGCCTTCCTTGATCTGGGTGGCGTGCTCGTCGGAGCAGGCCGCCAGCGACAGGGCGGACAGGCCGGCGACGGCGAACAGGGCGATGGAGCGCATGGCGTTTCCTCCTGGAAAGGGTCGCCCATAGAACGGCGCTCTACGGTCGAGGTTCCGACTCTACGGCGCCCCTCTCTCTGGCCAGCCTTCCTAAGAACCGCCCGGCCGTCTAAAGGTCCGCCATGCGCCTCGCCTTCCTTGGAACCCCCGAATTCTCCGTCGCCTGCCTGGCCGAACTGGTCGCCGCCGGCCACGAGATCGCCTGCGTCTATTCCCAGCCGCCCGCCCCGCGCGGCCGAGGCCAGGACCTCAAGCCGTCTCCCGTCCACGCCTTCGCCGAAAGCCTGGGCCTGCCGGTGCGTACGCCCGCGTCGATGAAGACGGCGGAAGAGATCGAGGCCTTCCGCGCGCTCGACCTCGACGCCGCCGTGGTCGTGGCTTTCGGCCAGATCCTGGTCCGCGACGTGCTGGAGGCCCCGCGCCTGGGCTGCTTCAACCTGCACGCCAGCCTGCTGCCGCGCTGGCGGGGCGCCGCGCCGATCCAGCGGGCGATCATGGCCGGCGACGCGGTGACCGGCGTCCAGGTGATGCGGATGAGCGAGGGCCTGGACGAGGGGCCGGTGCTGATGGGCGAGCAGGTGCGGATCGACGCCCTGGAGACCGCCGGGACCCTGCACGACAAGCTGGCCGCCGTCGGCGCGCGGCTGCTGCCCATCGCCCTGGGCGCCATCGAGCGCGGCGCGGCCCGCGAGGTCCCGCAGGCCGAGGACGGCGTGACCTACGCCCGGAAGATCAAGGCCGCCGAGGCCCGCATCGACTGGACCCGGCCGGCCGCCGAGGTCGACCGCCACATCCGCGGCCTGTCGCCGTTTCCCGGGGCCTGGTTCGAGGCCCCGTCGGACAAGGGCCCGGTGCGCGTGAAGGCCCTGCTGTCGCGCGTCGAGGATGGCGCTTCTATCGAAGAAGGGGGCCGGCCCGGCGCCGTCCTGGACGACGCCCTGCTGATCGCCTGCGGCGCCCATGGAGAGGGGGGCGCCGTTCGCCTGCTCAAGGCCCAGCGCGAGGGCAAGGGCGCCCAGGACGCCGAGGTCTTCGTGCGCGGCTTTCCGCTGGCGGCCGGGACGGTCCTGGCCTGATGCCCCGCTACCGCCTGACGATCGAATATGACGGCCGGCCCTATAACGGCTTCCAGGCCCAAGCTTCGCAGCCGTCGGTGCAGGCCGCGATCGAGGCGGCGGTCAAGGCGTTCAGCGGCCAGGCGATCCGCATCGCCGCCGCCGGCCGCACCGACACCGGCGTCCACGCCACGGGCCAGGTGGTGCAGGTCGACCTCGAGCGCGACTGGCCGGCGCGGACGGTGATGAACGCCCTCAACGCCCACCTGACGCGCGAGGCGGTCAGCGTGCTGGATTGCGCGGTCGCGCCGGAGGGCTGGCACGCCCGCTTCTCGGCCAACGAGCGGCGCTACCTCTACCGCATCCTCAACCGCCCCGCCCCGCCGGCCCTGGACAAGGGCAAGGTCTGGCACATGAAGAAGGCCATGGACGCCGAGGCCATGCACGCCGCCGCCCAGACCCTGGTCGGCCTGCACGACTTCACCACCTTCCGCGACATGGCCTGCCAGTCGAAGTCGCCGGTCAAGACGCTGGACGTGGCGCGGGTGTCGCGGGTCGGCGACGAGGTCCACCTGGTGTTCGAGGCCCGCTCGTTCCTGCACCGCCAGGTGCGGTCGATGACCGGCACCCTGGCCGAGGTCGGGGTCGGCCGGTGGACCGCCCAGGACGTGCGCGACGCCTTGGAGGCCAGGGACCGCACGGCCTGCGGCCCGGTGGCGCCGTCCGACGGGCTCTACCTGACGGGGGTCGGGTACGAGGGCGAGGGGTAGGGGGCGTCTCACTGTTGTCATCCCGGAAAGCGCGCAGCGCTTGTCCGGGATCCAGGGGAACCGCACCGCATCAGCCCAGTCCCCTGGGTCCCGGACAGCCCCTGCGGGGCTTCCGGGATGACAACGGTTTGCGCCTACGCCTTCCTCCCCCACTCGGCGCGCGCTGTCTGGATCTGGCCGATCGCCAGGGCCAGCATGAAGGCGGCGAAGGCGAGGACCACGAGGGTCAGGAAAGGGGTCATGGAAGCTCTCCGTTGCTGGAACGGCGAAGCTTCGCGCGGTCGAGGACGGGCGGCCTTGATCTGACTCAAGGCGCGCAGGACGCGCCCTACAGCACCGAACAGTTCGTCAGCTGGCTGAAGCGCTCCAGGGCCACGGTCCCGACCACCGAGGTGCCGAACCGGTCCAGCTCCGGCGACCATACCGCGATGGCCGCCTTGCCCGGCACGATGGCCACGATCCCGCCGCCGACCCCGCTCTTGGCCGGCAGGCCGACGCGGTAGGCGAAGCTGCCGACGCTGTCATAGATGCCGCAGGTCAGCAGCAGGGCGTTCAGGCGCCGGGTCAGGCGCTCGGGAAAGATCGTTTCCTCGACGACCGGCGAGAAGCCGCCGGCCGCCAGGGGCAGCATGGCCCGGGCCAGCTGGCGGCAGCTCATGGTCAGGGCGCACTGGCGGCAATAGGCGGCGACCACCGCCTCGGGATCGTGGCGGATCGTGCCCTTGCCGCGCATCAGGTTGGCGATGGCCCGGTTCTGCCAGGCGTGGGCCAGTTCCGAGGCCGCCACCGCCTCGTCGATCTCGACCTTCTCGCCGGCCAGGAAGCCGGCGAAGCCGCGCACCAGGGCCGGCGGGTCCTTGAATACGTCCATCAGCTGGTCGCAGATCGCCAGGGCCCCGGCGTTGATGAAGGGATTGCGCGGCACGCCCTCTTCCGCCTCCAGCTGGGAGAGGTGGTTGAACGGCGTGCCCGACGGCTCCTTGCCGACCCGGGTCCAGACCTCGTCGCCGAACCGGTTCAGGGCCAGGCCCAGGGAGAAGATCTTGGTGATGCTCTGGACCGAGAAGCCCTCGTCGGCGTCGCCGATCACCGCCTCCTCGCCCGAGACCAGCCGCACGGCCATGCCGAACTTGGTCGGCGGCACGCAGGCCAGCTGCGGGATGTAGTCGGCGGGCCGGCCCTTGCCGAAGTGCGGCTTCACCAGCACGGCCACCTCGGCCAGGACGTCGGCGATCGAGAGTTCGTCCATCGGCCGCTCCCCCCGAGGCTAGGCCGCGAAGGCCGCGAAATAGCGGCCGATCAGGGCCTGGTAGATGTTGGCCAGGTCGCGGACCTCCTGCACCGGCACGCGCTCGTCGACCGCGTGCATGGTGGCCCCGACCAGGCCGAACTCGACCACCGGGCACAGGCTGCGGATGAACCGGGCGTCGCTGGTGCCGCCGGTGGTGGACAGCTCGGGCACGCGGCCGGTGGCGTCGCCCACGGCCCCGACGATCACGTCGGTGAAGGCGCCCGGCTCGGTCAGGAAGGCCTCGCCGCTGATCTTGCACAGCGCCTCGACCCGGCCGGAAAAGCCCTCGGCGGCCTCGCGGCACTCGTGCTCGATCCAGGCGGCCAGGTCCTTGCCCTTGTGGGCCGGGTTGAAGCGGATGTTGATCCGGGCCTTGGCGCTGGCGGGGATGACGTTGGTGGCGGTGTTGCCGACGTCGACCGTGGTCACCTCCAGGTTCGAGGGCTGGAAGCCGGTATAGCCCTCGTCCAGCACCCGGCTCTGCAGGCGCGACAGGATGTCGACCATCACCGGGATCGGGTTGGCGGCGCGGTGCGGATAGGCCACGTGGCCCTGGCGGCCGTCGACGGCGATCCAGGCGTTGATGCTGCCGCGCCGGCCGATCTTGACCATGTCGCCCAGCAGGTTGGCGCTGGTCGGCTCGCCGACGATGCAGTGGTCGATGACCTCGCCCTCGGCGGCCAGGGCCTGGACCACCTTGACGGTGCCGTCCTCGGCCACGCCCTCCTCGTCGCCGGTGATCAGGAAGCTGAGCGAGCCGGGCAGGTCGCGCGGCAGGTTCGAGACGGCGGCGACGAAGGCGGCGATGGCGCTCTTCATGTCGACCGCGCCGCGGCCGTAGAGCACGCCGTCCTGGATCTCGGCCTCGAACGGCCCTTGCGTCCAGGCGTCGCCGTCGCCGACCGGCACCACGTCGGTGTGACCGGCGAAGCAGAGGTTGGGGCGGGCGGCGCCGCGCCGGGCGTAGAGGTTCTCGATCTCGCCGAACCTCATGCGGCGGCACGTGAAACCCAAGGCTTCCAGCTGGCGTTGAAGCACGTCCATCGCCCCCTCGTCGGCCGGGGTCACGGACGGACGGCGGATCAGGGCCTGGGCCAGGGCGACGGGGTCGATGCTGACGGTATCGGGAGCGGGGCTGGTCATCATCCTGCCTTTAGGCTTCCCTCCGACGGGACGCAAACCACGCACGCTTCTTCCACGGATTCCCATGCCCAAGATCGACATCGACACGGCGCCCACCCGCTTCGGCACGGCCTATCCGCCGCCGTTCGACGCGCCCTGCCTGGGCCGCAAGCGCTGGGCCCTGGGCGACGCGGCCGGGCTTGACCAGTTCGGCGTCAACCTGATGCGCCTGCCGCCGGGCCAGTGGAGCAGCCAGCGCCACTGGCACTCGGCCGAGGACGAGTTCGTCTGGGTGGTCGAGGGCGAGGTGGTGCTGGTCGACGACGGCGGCGAGACGGTCCTGCGGGCCGGCGACTGCGCGGGCTTCAAGGCCGGGGTCGCCAACGGCCATCACCTGGAGAACCGCTCGAACCGCGAGGCGGTGCTGCTGGAGATGGGCTCGCGCCGCCTGGACCAGGACGCCTGCACCTATCCGGACATCGACATGGTGGCGCGGGCGGGCGAGGATTTCTACCGGCGCCGCGACGGGACGCCGTATCCGCGAGGCTAGGACTGGTGTGTCGTTAGCCCCTCTCCGTTGTCATCCCGGAAAGCGCGCAGCGCTTGTCCGGGACCCAGGTGAACCGCACCGCTTCTGCCCAGTCCCCTGGGTCCCGGACAGCCTCTGCGAGGCTTCCGGGATGACAACGGTTTGGGGTGCGCGGATCTAGGCCAGGGCTTCCACGGCTTCAGCCAGATCCGGCCGTTCGGCGGGGACGGGACTTTCGCAGGCGCGCCGCAGGGCCTGGATCGCGTCCGGGACGTCGCCCTCGCAATGTTCCAGCAACTCGCCCAGCAGCCGGCCCCAGGCCAGGACGTCCAGCCGTTCCAGCCGATCCCCAGGGCCGCCGGGCAGGAACGAGGCCCCGCCCAGGTCGCTGAGCACGGCCTGGCCGGTCGCGCCGTCCCACAGGGTGTTGTGGGCGTAGAGGTCGCCGTGCGACAGGCCCCGGGCGTGCAGGTGGGCCGCGCCGGTCGCCACGTCGCGGGCGATGCGCAGCGCGACGTCCAGGTCGAGGCGCAAGGTCGGGTCGTAGATGTCGCGGCTGCAGCTTTCCAGGCTGGGCGGCCCGGCCAGCACCCGCCAGTCCGGCGGCAGCAGGGCCATCAGCAGGCCCTGGGCGTCGTCGGGGTGGTCGACCAGCCGGCCCAGGGCGCCGGTCAGGTTCGGATGCTCGCCGGCGGCCAGGCAGGCGGCCATCTCGCGCTCGGGCAGGCCGTCGCTGGTCATGGCGCCCTTGAACAGCTTCAGGGCCACGGGACGGGTCCGGGCGCCGTCGATCCAGTCGGCCGCCTGGACCTGGCCCGAGGCGCCCTCGCCCAGCCGACGGCCCGGCCGCAGGGCCGACCAGGCGACCGTCCGGCCCGGGGGCGGGGCGCCGTGGTCGAACGGATTGCCGGCCCAGGCCAGCCAGGCCAGGCTCGGCGCCTCGGCCAGCCAGCCGGGCAGGGCGTCCAAGCGGTTGGCCGACAGCCGCAGCAGCTCCAGCCGCGCGTGGCCGGCCAGGCTGCGCGGCAGGGCCTGCAGGCGATTGCCCGACAGCATCAGCTTCTGGAGCGCGGGTCGCTCGCCCAGGGCGTCGGGCAGGGCTTCGAGGGCGTTGTCGGTCAGGGTCAGCCAGCGGAGCGCCGGCGGCAGGGCCTCGGCCGGGATCTCGCGCAGGCCGCAGCCGCGAAAGCCGACCTGGCTCAGCGCCGTGCAGTCGCCCAGGGCGGGCGGCAGGCGCTGGAAGGGATTGCCCGAGCAGAACAGCACCCGCAGCTTCGTCAGCCGGCCCAGGTCGTCGGGCAGGGCGGTCAGGGCGTTGCCGCCGAGGTCCAGCACCTCAAGCGTGTCCGCCAGGGCGAAGATCTCGCGCGGGAATTCGGTCAGGCCCTCGCGCAGGGTGAGCCGCCGGGCGCCGGCCAGGTCGCCGTCGCGCAGGGCGTTCAGGGTCTGGCCGGGCATCTCTTTATCCTTGGCGTCGGGGTGAAGGCCCCCTCAGTCGGCTTCGCCGACAGCTCCCCCAGAGGGGCAGCATCTGGCGCGACGTAGCTCCTCCCCCTCTGGGGGAGGTGGCCCGAAGGGCCGGAGGGGGCCCCGCGCGACCTAGTCGCGCAGCAGATCGTTGATCGAGGTCTTGGACCGGGTCTTGGCGTCGACGGTCTTGACGATTACGGCGCAGGCCAGGCTGGGGCCGCCCTTGGGGTCGGGCAGGCTGCCGGGCACGACGACGCTGTAGGGCGGCACCTTGCCGATGTGGACCGCTCCGGTGGCGCGGTCGACGATCTTGGTCGAGGCGCTGATGAACACGCCCATCGACAGCACCGAGCCCTCGCCGACCACCACGCCTTCGACCACTTCCGAGCGGGCGCCGATGAAGCAGTCGTCCTCGATGATGGTCGGATTGGCCTGCAGGGGCTCCAGCACGCCGCCGATGCCGACGCCGCCCGACAGGTGGACGCGCTTGCCGATCTGGGCGCACGAGCCGACCGTCACCCAGGTGTCGACCATGGTGCTGTCGTCCACATAGGCGCCGATGTTCACGAACGACGGCATCAGGATGACGTTCTTGCCGACATAGGCGCCGCGGCGGACGATCGAACCGGGCACGGCGCGGAAGCCGGCGGCCTCGAACTGCGGGGCGTCCCAGCCGTCGAACTTGTTGGGGACCTTGTCCCACCACGGGCCCACCGCCCCGCCCAGGGTCCCGGCGTGCATCACCCGGTTGGGGTTGAGGCGGAACGACAGCAGCACGGCCTTCTTCAGCCACTGGTGGGTGGTCCATTCGCCGTCGATCTTCTCGGACACCCGCACCTTGCCGGCGTCGATCATCAGCAGGGTCTCCTCGACCGCCGTGCGCAGCGGGCCGGTAGTGGCGGTGGAGACGCCGTCGCGGGCCTCCCAGGCGGCTTCGACTTCGGTCCGCAGGTCGGCGAGGGTCAGGCCAGGGTCTTGGGCGGTCATGTCAGGCTTCCTTCAGGCGCGCCGAGGTCAGGAACCCGGCGAGGTCGTGCGTGCGGTGATGGACGAAATCGGCGGTCGAGGCGGCCGCGTGGGCGCCGACCAGGACGGTGGTCATGCCCAGCAGGGCGGCGGGGGCGAGGTTCTTCTCGCTGTCCTCGAAGAAGGCGGTGGCCGGCGGGGCGAAGGCGTGGCGGGCCACCACCTTCTCGAAGGTCGCCATGGCCGGCTTGGGCAGGTAGTCGGCCGTCTCGATGGCGAAGACGTCCTCCATCAGGTGGGCCAGTCCCAGGTGGTTCAGCACCCGGTCGGCGTGGCCCAGCGAGCCGTTGGTGAACACCAGCCGGCGGCCGGGCAGGGCCTCGATCGCCGCCCGCAGCGCCGGGTCGGGCGTCAGGCAGTCCATCGAGACGTCGTGCACCTCGTCCAGGAACGCCTTGGGCTCGACGCCGTGATGGGCCATCAGCCCGGCCAGGGTGGTGCCGTGCTCGGTGTAGTAGCGCTTCTGGATGGCCCGGGCCTCTTCGCGGGGCAGGCCGGTCGCCTTCTCCATGAAGTCGGTCATCTTGCCCTCGATCAGGGCCATGAACTCGCATTCGGCCGGATAGAGGGTGTTGTCGAGATCAAAGAGCCAGGTCTCGACGTGGGAGAGGTCGGCGGTCATGCGACCCTCTCCCAGAGGGAGGGTGAGGGGTTAAGGCGTCGGCCGGCGTGCCGGCGGGGCGTCGTGAGAAAACGGCGAGGTCCTACCCCCTCACCCTCCCACGCTTCGCGCGGGCCCCGCCCTCTCCCCATGGGAGAGGGTGCTTTCCGGCAAAGGCTCATTTCGAGATCAGCGTGCCCGCGCCGTGCTCGCTGAACAGTTCGACCAGCATGGCGTGGGGACGGCGGCCGTCCAGGATGACCACGGCCTCGACGCCCGATTCCACGGCGTGGATGGCGTTCTCCAGCTTGGGGATCATGCCGCCACTGGCCACGCCGCTCTCGATCAGGCCGCGGGCCTCGGCGATCGTCATCTGGCGGATCAGCTGGCCCTCGCCGTCCAGCACGCCGGCGATGTCGGTCAGCATCAGCATCCGCTTGGCCTTCAAGGCGCCCGCCAGGGCGCCGGCCACGGTGTCGGCGTTGATGTTGAAGGTCTGGCCGGCCTCCGACACGCCGATCGGGGCGATGACCGGGATGTAGTCGGTTTCCGAGCTCAGCAGGGCCTGGATGATGTGGGGGTCGATCTTGGTCGGCTCGCCCACGAAGCCAAGGTCGACGGCCTGCTCGATATTGCTGTCGGGATCCTTGCGGGTGCGGGTCACCTTCTCGGCGGTGATCATCCGGGCGTCCTTGCCCGACAGGCCCACGCCGCGCACGTCGGCCTCGGCCCCGGCCAGGGTGATCCAGTTGGCGATTTCCTTGTTGATGGCGCCCGACAGCACCATCTCGGCCACTTCCATCGTCGCCTCGTCGGTGACGCGCAGGCCGTCGACGAAGGTCGACTTGACGCCGGCCTTGTCGAGCATGCGGCTGATCTGCGGCCCGCCACCGTGCACCACCACGGGATGGACGCCCAGCAGCTTGAGCAGCACGGCGTCGGCCGCGAACACCTTGGCGACCTCCTCCTGGCCCATGGCGTGGCCGCCGTATTTGATCACCACCGTCTCGCGGTCGTAGATCTGGATGTAGGGCAGGGCTTCGGCCAGGGTCTTGGCGGTGGCCCAGCCCGCTTCCTCGGCGACGTCGGTCAAGGCGGCGGTCCTGTAAGGCGAAAGGCGCGCCTCGATAGCGGACGTGGGGACCCCTGTCACGCGTCGCCTGAAGTTTTGCAGGGGACCGCGCCGCCGCCCGGGATTTCCCATCGCCCCCGATCGTTGTCATCCCGGAAGCCTCGCAGAGGCTGTCCGGGACCCAGGGGACTGGGCCCATGCCTTGCGGTTCATCTGGATCCCGGACAAACGCTACGCGCTTTCCGGGATGACAACTCAGGGGGATCGGGGCGGCTCAGTCGCCCCGCCGGTCGAACCGCCACTTCAGCGCCAGCACCGCGCCCGACATCAGCAGGCAGGCGGTGTTGGAGGCGATCACCGGCCAGGCCTTGATCAGCACGCCGTAGGCGATCCAGCAGGAAAAGCCGGTGACGGTCACGACATAGGTGCGCAGCGACACCGAGGCGGCGTCCTTCTCGCGCCAGATCTTGACGATCTGCGGGGCGAAGCTGGTGATCGACAGCAGGGCGGCGGCCGTGCCGACGGCCGAGACGACCAGGGGAGCCGCCAGCGCAGCGCCCATGCCTAGACGGCGCGGGGCTGGGCGTTGAGGCCCCAGCGCTCGGCATAGGCCGGCGACAGTTCCAGGCCGAGCGGCGGCGGGCCGGGCGCCAGGCCCTCGCGCAGGCAGACCGTCAGATAGGTCAGGGCGGTCTTCACGCCGTATTCCGAATAGGGCTTGCCGATCACCCCGCAGGCGCCGGCGAAGTCGTCGGGCAGCCGCTTGACGTTGGCGGTCATGAACAGGGCCACGCCGCCGCAGTCGTTCTGGATGGTGCGCGCCACGTCCACGCCCGTGGGACCGTCGCGCAGGTGGACGTCGACCAGGGCCAGGTCGGGATGCAGGTCGCAGGCCAGGGCCACCGCCTCGTCCGAGCTCATGGCCAAGCCGACCGAATGGAAGCCGACTTCCTCGACCAGGAACTCCAGCTCGGTGGCCAGCAGGACCTCGTCCTCCACGATCAGAACGTCGAGCGGACGCTCGCTCATCACCAGACCCAACCCTTCCTCAATGATGACCGCCGTTGATCGGCAGGTGCACCACGACCCGCGTTCCGGGGTCGGCGGGCAGGGTCTCCGACCGCGCCTTGAGCTGCTGGCACAGCAGCTGGACGATGGTCAGTCCGAATCCGCCCGACGATGCGGAACTCCCAAGTCCAACGCCGTCATCGGTGATTTCGATCCGGAATTCGTCCTCCCCGCGAGTGATGCCGACGAAGATCTCGCCGTTGCGGCCGGCCATGGCCTCCGGCGGGAAGGCGTGGCGCAGGGCGTTGGAGAACAGCTCGCTGATGACCAGGGCCAGGGGCGCGGCCTTGGAGGCGGCGATGTCGACGCGCTCCAGGTCCAGGCGGACCTTGATGTCGTCGCGCCGCGCTGTCCCCACCATGTCGCCGACCAGGTCGCGCACGAAGGCCGAGACGTCGAAGCGCTCGACGTCGTCGCTCTGGAACAGGCGGCGGTGGACGGTGGCGATGGCGCTGACCCGCTCCAGCATGCCCCGCAGGCTGTTCTTCACCGCCGGGTCGGTGACGCGGCGGTTCTGCAGCAGCAGCAGGGACGAGATGAGCTGGAGGTTGTTCTTGACCCGGTGGTCCACCTCGTGGAGCAGGGCGGTCTTCTGCTGCAGGGCCTGGGTCAGGTCGGCGGTGCGGGCCTCGACGGCGGCCTCCAGCCGGTCGCGGGCGTCGCCCAGCTCGAACTCGACGCGCTTCTTGTCGCTGACGTTCAGCTGCGACCCGAAGAAGTAGTCGATCCGGCCGCTCTCGCCGCGCACGGGCGACAGGTTCAGGGCGTTCCAGAAGGTGGCGCCGTCCTTGCGGTAGTTGAGGATGTCGATCGTCACATCCTCGCCGTTGGCGACGGCGCGGCGGAGGGTCGCGACCGCGGCCGGATCGGTGCCGGGCCCCTGCAGGAAGCGGCAGTTGCGGCCGATGACCTCGTCGCGGTGGTAGCCGGTCAGGGCCAGGAAGGCGTCGTTGGCGAAGATGATCGGATTGTCGGGCTGGTGGGCGTCGGTGACGATCATCGCCATGCGGGCGGCGCGGATCGCCGCGGCGAACGGGTCGCCGACGCCATGCTCGGCGGCCAGCTCCTCCGCCGCGCGTTCCGACCGCAAGATGTCCGTCATTTCGTGAGACGCCCCCGACTTCCCGGTACAACCATGGCTCCCCAGAACGCGAGCCGGGATGTCGGGTTCCAGACATGCGAGCAAAACGCACAACGGCGGAAACGCCAACCGTTTCCGCCGCCATGGCCGTCAGGACGGGATGGAGGGAGCCGATCGGCCCTATTTGGGCCGGTAGATCCGGTCGAAGACGCCGCCGTCGGCGAAGTGGGTAGCCTGGGCCTTCTTCCAGCCGCCGAAGGTGTCGTCGATGGTCACCAGCGGGATCGCCTTGAACCGCGAGGCGTACTTGGCCGCGGCCGCGGCGTTGCGCGGACGATAGTAGTTCTTGCCGATCAGGTCCTGGGCGATGGGGCTGTAGAGGAAGTTCAGATAGCCCTGGGCCGCCACGCGGGTCTTGTGGCGGTCGACGTTCCTGTCGACCAGGGCGACCGGCGGCTCGGCCAGGATCGACAGCGACGGATAGACGATGTCGAACTTGCCCGGTAGTTCCTCCTGCGCCAGGTAGGCCTCGTTCTCCCACGACAGCAGCACGTCGCCCAGGCCGCGCTGGGTGAAGCTGGTCGTCGCGCCGCGGGCCCCAGTGTCCAGCACCGGCACGTGCTTGAACAGTTCGGTGACATAGGCCTCGGCCTTGGCCGGGTTGCCGCCCGGCTGCTTCAGGGCCCAGGCCCAGGCGGCCAGGTAGTTCCAGCGCGCCCCGCCCGAGGTCTTGGGGTTGGGGGTGATCACGTCGATGCCCGGCTTGATCAGGTCGCCCCAGTCCTTGATCTTCCAGGGATTGCCCTTGCGGACCAGGAACACGATCGTCGAGGTGTAGGGCGTGGAGTTCTGCGGCAGGCGCGACTGCCAGTTGGCCGGCAGCAGCTTGGCCTTGGCGGCGATCTCGTCGATGTCGTAGGCCAGGGCCAGGGTGACGACGTCGGCCTGCAGGCCGTCGATCACCGAGCGGGCCTGCTTGCCCGAGCCGCCGTGGCTCTGGTTGATGGTCAGGGTCTGGCCGACCTTGTCCTTCCAGTACTTGGCGTAGGCGGCGTTGATGTCCTTGTAGAGCTCGCGGGTCGGGTCGTAGCTGACGTTCAGCAGGGTCAGCGGCTTGTCGCCCTGGGCCTGGGCCGAGCCGGCCAGGGCGGCGGGAACCGCCAGGGCGGCGGCGCCGGCGGCGCCCGAGCCCAGGAGGCCGCGTCGCGTGGGGGTCTTGAGATCTTGGGTCATGGCGATGTCGCTCGCTTGAGAAGGTGGATCTTGAATACTCGCGACCAGCCTGGCCCTGGCTGGCGACGCCGCTTGGGCGTCGGTCCGCGTCCCTCCCGCCCGCGAAGGGAGAGGTACGCGGCTTCGCCCGATCTTAGAACGCGTACTGGCTGCGCAGGTTGACGGCCTTGTAGCTCTGGCCGATCTGGACGCCCGAGGCGTCGCGACGGTCGACGTCGACGTCCAGATAGTCCAGCGAGAACTTGGTCACCGAGTTGGGGAACCAGTTCAGGCCGACGGTGGCGATCTCCTGCACGCCGCCGCGCACCCGGTCGGCCGCCACGGTCGCGTATTCGTGGTGGTTGAGGTCCAGCACCGAATAGCGGGCCGCCAGCTCCCAGGCGCCCCACTTGCCGGCCTTGGGGTCGAACGGGTTGTCGATGGCCGGAGCGTCGAAGGCGAAGTTGGCGGCGTTGTACCGGCGCTGCTCGCCGGTCAGCACCCAGCCGCCCTCGACGTACCAGCCCGAGAACTTCGGGTCGGTGACGTTGGCGGCGCGGTTGCGGCGGTCCAGCGCGATGTCGAAATACTCGCCCTGGATCAGCAGGTTCTTCTTCTGGGCGGCCAGTTCGAAGCCGTAGTGGCGGGCGCCCGACGAGTCGATGGCGCCGGAGCTGACCAGGCGCGTGCCGTCGGTGCGCAGCTCGGGACGGTCCTCCACGGTGATCGGGTAGGGGCCGGCCACGGTCGTCTGGGCGGGCTGGGCGATCCGGCTGGCGTTGACGCCGACATGGGTCAGCCAGTCATAGCCCTTGAACGGCACGAAGGCGACGCGGCCGACATAGCCCAGCTGCTCGTCGAAGGTGGCGCCGTCGCCGGCCTTGGCCCCGGTCACCGCGCCCGAGATCAGCCAGCGCTCGCCCACGGCCTGGGCCTGCAGCGAGATGCGGCGGTCGGCGCCGGCCAGGCCGCGCGCGGCCTCGGAGCCGGCGGGGCGCTCGGGGAACAGCGAGCCGTTGGTGGAGGCGGCGTCCTCCAGGCCCAGGTTCGGCGCGAAGGCCCCGACCTTCACCTTGAAGGGCGCGTAGTTGTACTGCAGGTACAGCTCCTGCAGCTGGCCGGCGCCGTCGGTGCCCGAGCCGCCGAAGTCCAGCAGCACGCCGTAGTCGAAGTTCTTGAACGCCCTGCCGTCGACGCCCAGGCGGGCGCGGCGGAAGTTGGTGCCGCTGTTCAGGTCGCGGCCGGTGGTCGTGGCCGGCAGGCCGCTGTCCTGGTTGTACCAGGTGGCGTCCAGCTGCATCACCGCGTGGATGTTGGCGCTGAAGGCCCCGTCGCCCGAGGCGATGGTCGGCTTGCCGCCGGCGATGCTGACGGTGGTCTGGGCCTGGGCGGTGCGCACGTCCTTCAGGCTGGCGGCGGTCGCGGCCTTCAGGTCGGCGATCTGGCTGGACAGGGCCTGGAGCTGGGCTTCCAGCGCCTCGATGCGGGCCTGCTGCTGCTCGGCCGTCTGGGCCGCCCCCGAGGCGCTCTGGGCGTGGGCCGCGCCGGTCATGGCGATCAGCGAGGCGCCGGCGATCAGCCCCGCGCGCAAGGCGGCCCGGGTGGCGCTGTGGATCTTGGTCATGGTTTTCCCCTTTCGACGCCTTGGCCGGCGTCGCCGTTAGCGAGACAAAAGACGATTATTCCTACGTGTTAAATAGAGATATGAGCGGAAGGCTTAGAGTTTTCCTTCAGGCTCCTTTTTCGGACCCGCGGGTCCGCACGCAGGCGGGCGGTTGGATTCAAAACGAAACAGGCCCGCGCCGAAGCGCGGGCCTATTGATCAGTGTGCGTACCAGTTGGCCGAAAGTCGATGAGACTTGCGGTCGCGGTTTTAGAACATCGCCCGGCCGGTGAGCTTGAGGTTGTAGCGCTTCTGCTTCTTGGCCGCCTCGGCGTTGGCCTCCAGCGCCAGGTAGGACATCGGCGTGCCGGCCCGCAGGGCGAAGCCCAGGGTCACCGCGCCGTCCTTGTCGTCGGCGGCCGCCAGGGTGAAGGGCGCGCCGCCGCCGGTGAACTGGGCCACGGTGTCGCCGATCTCGCCCGCCAGCAGCTGGCGATAGCCGACCCGCACTTCCGGACGCCACCACACGTCGCGGCCGTAGTCGGCGCCCAGCACCACCCCGACGTCGCCGGTCAGGCTGCTGGACTTGCGCTTGTGGACGATCTGGTCGAAGCCGTCGCCGCCGCCCGATTCCTTGCGCTGGCCCTCGCTCAGATGGAGGTAGTCGAGATAGGCCTCGGGGCGGACGAAGTAGCGGCCGGCGAACTTGGCCTCGTAGGCCGTGCCGGCGAAGGCGTTGAAGGTGTAGCCGTTCCACTTGGCGCTGTTCTTGCGCTGGACGTCGGCCACGCCGTCGCCGTTCAGGTCGCCGGAATTGAACGTCCGGTCGCCGTCGTACCAGCCGTAGCCGCCGCCGCCGCCGATGTTCATGCGCCAGCCGCCGATCGACCGGCGCCAGTAGGCGCCCAGCTGGACGAAGTTGCCGGTGGTCTGCTCGCCGACCTTGGCGGCGATGTCGTGTTCCTCGACGCTGACATAGGCCAGGGTCAGGCCCAGGGCCCCGCCGGCGTCGCCCATCGCCTCGTAGCCGCCCACGAAGCCGAAGGCCTGGGTGTCGGAACCCATGGTGTCGTCGGTGTCGCGCCGCACCAGGGTGTTGATCTCCTGGACCCACAGGCTGTCGGGCCCGTAGCGGTCGCCCGGATCGGGGCGGAAGGCGGTGGCGGTGGAGATCGCGTGGGTGACGTTCTGCAGGGCCGCGAAGAAGCCTTCGCCCTGGTCGGGCATCATCTGGTCGTAGAGGCCCAGCAGGCCGTCCTTGGTCGTCTGGCTCAGGAAGGCGGTGGAGATGTCCTTGTCCTTGCCCAGGGCCGCGAAGGTGGCGTCATAGGCCGAGGCCTGGGCCGTGTTCATGCCGATCTCGCCGGCCGTGCGGCGACGGACGTCCAGATAGACGTTGTTGGTGTCGGTGCGGCTGGAGGCGACATAGAGGTAGGGCGTGCCGCCCAGCAGGTCCTGGTTGATCGTCCCGGCCGTCAGCGAGCCGGCGGTGATCACCGTGTAGCTGGTGGGCGCGGTCAGCAGGCTGGTCAGGCGCAGGCCGATCTGGGCGCCCGAGGCGATGTTGGCCGCGCCCGAGACCACCAGGCGGGTGTTGGCCCCCGCGCCGTTGTTGGCGCTGGGATCGGCGGTGAACACCATCTTGCTGTCGGCGCCCAGGGTCAGGCTGGTGGCGTTGATGGTCTCGGCGTTGGTCAGGCCCAGCGAGCCCTTGCCGACATTGATCGCCAGCTGGCCGTCCGAATCGCGCAGGGCGCCCAGCACCACCGCGCCTCCGCCGACGTTCAGGGTGTCGGCGCCGGCCCCGAACGACATGTCGCCCACCACGTTCCCGGCCTGGACGTCGAAGGTGTCCGCGCCCGAGCCGAAGCGGATGGCGCCGACGATCGTCGGGGTGATGGTGGTCGAGGTCGAGGTCGCCGTGGTGACGGTGTCGGTGCTGGGGAAGGTGGTGGTGACGGTGGTGGAGACCGGCGCCGCCTGGGTCAGGGTCACGCCGCCGCTCGAGGCGCTCAGGTCCAGGGCGACCGCCGTGCCGGTAGCCTTGGCCGTCGAGGTGGTGGTGCCGTCCTTCTTGGCGGTGGGGGCGGCGACCTGGGCGGTGATCGTGCCGCTGTTGGTGATCGTCTTCAACGTGCCGGACGTGTCGAGCACGGCGATGGCGTCGCCCGTCTCGCCGCTGCGGATCGCCGAGATGCTGCCGCTGTTGGTGAGGTTGGCCAGGTTGGCGCCGGCGTTGACCACCAGGCCGCGGGCGTCGCCCGTCACGCCCGATCCGGCGTAGGAGGCGCTGACCGCGCTGATCCCGCCGCGGTTCCACAGCGAGGGGACCGCCGCGCCGGCCGTCAGGTTGATCGCGGTGGCGTTGGCTTCGCGGGCGCTGGCGTTGACGGTGCTGTCGAAGCGGGCGCCGCCGACCAGGGTGGTGGTCTGGCCGGTCTGGCCGCCGATCTGCACGCCGGTCGCCGCGATCTTGTCATAGACGCCGTTGGCCACGATGGCGCCCTTGGCCAGCAGGCCGTAGGCGTTGTCGGCCGCGCCCACGGCGCCGACGGTGACGGCGCGGGTGTCCGACCCGATCAGCAGGGCGGGGGCGCCGCCGGAGACGCTGATCGATCCCGTGCCCGTCGTCGAGGACGAGATCGTGGTCGTGGTCGTCGTCGTGCCGTTGATGGCGGTGGACGAGGTCGGTCCGTTCAGCAGCACGCCGCCGGTGACGTCGCCGGCGACCCGCACCGCCGGCCCGCCCTGCAGCAGGTCGTCGGCGTCGAGCTTGTCGATCGCGGTCTCGGCCGGCCGGGTGGTGTAGCGGTAGCCGGTCGCCGAGACCGCGCCCTGGATGGCGAAGGCCCCGGTGACGTCGCCGTCCAGGGCCACGCCGACCGCGTTCTGGCCCAGCACCGAAACCGAGCCGTTCTGGGTGACCTTGCCGGTGACCGGGCCGGCGACGTGGACGCCGTAGGCGTTGTCGCCGGTGACGGTGATCGAGCCGGCGGTCGTCAGGTTGCCGACCAGGCCGCTTTCCAGCGAGATGCCGGCCGAATTGTTGCCCTCGATGGCGATCGAGCCGGTCGAGCCCTGGACGATGTCGCCGGTGAACACGCCGGGGCCGACCAGGCGGATCCCGTAGCGGTTGGCGCCCTTGGCGAACGCGCCGTCGGTGTCGCCGTCGCTGTCGGTGTCGGTCGGGGTGTAGTCCTCGGTCAGGCCGATGACGGCGTTGTTGGTCACCGAACCCGTCGTGCCGCCCTGGATCAGGACGCCGGTCGAGTTGTCGACGCCGACCGTGGTCAGGCCGTTGCCGCCCAGGGTGACCTTGTTGTTGCTGTTCAGGGTGACCAGCGGGCCGGCCGTGGTCAGGGTGATCCCGCCGCCGGTGTCGACCTTCACGTCGTCGGCGGCGCCGGCGGACGTCGCGGTCGCGGTGGCGATCGGCGTCGTGCGGGCCGTGTTGATGACCGTCTCAGCATAAGCGCCGAACGCCATGGCGAGGAGAGGAGCGGTTGCGACTGTCGCGACCAGGACCTTGCGCTGCATTCCGAACGACACCTTAGAGATAATCCCAGACCCCAGATTGCGGCACGTTGCGGCGAAATTGCGGTGCTTTCCGACAACGTCGCGCCACGAGGCGTTTGACGGTCTATCGCAAGCGTTCCCGGGGCGCCATATCTGGTTCGCCGAATCCTCCCCTCGCTAAAAATCGAGACTGCCGCATGCCGATGGCCTCGCCGTCTTCGTCAGCCCGTTCCGACGGAGCCGCCAGCACGCCCCTGGCCGTATGGGGCGCCGTCCTGGCCGGGCCGGCCGCCCTGCTGGCGCTGGCGGCGACGGGCGGGGCGAACGTCGCGGCGGCGGTTCCGCTGGCCCTGTTCAGCGGCGTCGCCAGCTATGGGCTGGCCCGCCGGACGCTGAACCGCCCCGCCGACCCGGCCGTCCCGGCCCCGGTCCCGGCCGCCCAGGACCAGCCGCCGCCCTTCGGCCTGATTCTCGAGACCCTGCCCGATCCGCTGATGGTCATCGCCGCCGAGGAGGCCGACGACCTGACCGGCCGGCGGTTCGTGTTCGCCAACGCCGCGGCGCGCGAGCTGTTCAAGCTGCAGCCGCGCGGCGGGCTGCTGGTCTCGGCCCTGCGCAGCCCGCAGGTGCTGGAGGCGGTGGACGAAAGCCTGTTCGGCGGCGTGCGCCGCTCGGTCGACTATGTCGGCGGCGGGGCCCAGGGGCGCGAATGGGCGGCGCACTGCGCGCCGCTGGGCGTCGACGAGCGCGGATCGCGCCTGGCCCTGCTGGTGCTCAGCGACGAGACCGACGCCCGCCGCAGCGAGCGGACCCGGGCCGACTTCCTGGCCAACGCCAGCCACGAGCTGCGCACGCCCCTGGCCTCACTGTCGGGCTTCATCGAGACCCTGCGCGGCCACGCCAAGGACGACGTCGGCGCGCGCGACAAGTTCCTGGGCATCATGCAGGCCCAGGCCGAGCGGATGGCGCGGCTGATCGACGACCTGATGAGCCTGTCGCGAATCGAGCTCAACGAGCACATCGCCCCGCTGGGCCAGGTCGACCTGGCCATGGCCACGATCGACGTCCTGGACGCCCTGACGCCCCAGACCAAGGAAAAGGCCGTCACCTTCGATCCGGTCCTGCCGCCGCGCGGCGCGGCCGTGGTCGAGGGCGACCGCGACCAGATCGTCCAGGTGATCCAGAACCTGGTCGACAACGCCATCAAGTACACCCCGCGCGACGGGGTCGTGCGGGTGGAGGTCTTCTCGGGCCTGACCGCCGACATGGCCGCCGCCCCGCGCGATCCGGGCGCGGCGCGCATGTCGCTGCTGACCCCCGACCACGCGGTCGACGAGCGCTACGCCAGCCTGCGGGTCAGCGACCGGGGGCCGGGCCTGGCCCGCGAGCACCTGCCGCGCCTGACCGAGCGGTTCTACCGGGTCGAGGGCCAGAAGAGCGGCGAACGCTCGGGCACCGGCCTGGGCCTGGCCATCGTCAAGCACATCATGAACCGCCACCGCGGCGGCATGACCGTCGAGAGCGTGCAGGGCGAGGGCGCGGCGTTCGGGGTCTATTTCCCGATGGCGCGCGGGGCGGGCGCGGCCGGCCAGTAGGGCCTGGAGCCGTTCAAGGGCGGCGGCGGGAATTTCCGACGCCGGCAATCGTTGTCATCCCGGACAAGCGCTGCGCGCTTTCCGGAATGACAACGACAGAAGCGCGACAAATATAAACTCGAGCAAAATCGGGCCCTTGGGCGGTGTCGCAAAACTGTCGTCAAAACGTCGCATAAGGTCGGCGCCCGCCCGGCATAGATCGGCGTGGGCGGTACGGCGCGTTGGGCGCCGTCATCGCATCCTTCGCGCAAGACCCCGCCGCACGCATGCTGACCTGGCTCTCGCTCCTCTTCCTCGCCCTGTTCTCCGGCGCGGCGTTCATGGCCGGCCGCGGCCGCGCGCTGAAGGCGTCCGGCGGCTCCAAGGCCAAGCTCCACTCGCTGCCGAACTATTACGGCCTCTACGCCGCCCTCTGGGCCGGCGCGCCGGCGGCGCTGCTGCTGCTGCTGGGCGCCACCTTCGGCGGCCGGGTCGAGGACGCCATGCTGCAGGCCCAGCGCCCGGCCGCGGTCCAAGCCCTGACCCCTGATCGCCAGGACGTGTTCTTCAGCGACGTCAGCGCCGTCGCCGTCGGCCAGGCGCCCAGCGAGGTGGCCTATGACGGCCCGCTGAAGGCCGCCTTCGACGCCAAGGTGGTCGAGGCCAAGCGCATCGACGGCATCGTCAGCTATTCGGTCCTGGGCCTGGCCGGCCTGCTGGCCCTGGCCGGCTTCCTGCTGGCCACCCCGCGCATCAACACCGAATTCCGCGCCCGCAACCGGGTCGAGGGCTGGATCAGCGGCGTGCTGATCGCCTGCTCGGTCGCCGCCGTACTGACGACGCTCGGCATCGTCATGTCGCTGATCTACGAAAGCTGGCGGTTCTTCGAGAGCGTCTCGCCGCTCAGCTTCCTGTTCGGCACCGAATGGGCGCCGCAGATCGCCATGCGCGCCGACCAGGTGGCCTCGTCGGGGGCGTTCGGCGCCGTGCCGCTGTTCGCCGGCACCTTCCTGGTGATGCTGATCGCCATGCTGGTGGCCGCGCCGGTCGGCCTCTACTCGGCCATCTACCTGTCGGAATACGCCAATCGCGGCCTGCGCTCGACCATCAAGCCGCTGCTCGAGATCCTGGCCGGCGTGCCGACCGTGGTCTACGGCTTCTTCGCCGCCCTGACCGTCGGGCCGCTGTTCCGCGCCTTCTTCAACGGCATCGGCGAGCAGATGGCCGGCGGCCCGCTGGACGGGATCGCCCAGTACCTGATGCAGGTCCAGAACCAGATGGCCCTGGTGGCCGGGGTGGTGATGGGCATCATGCTGATCCCCTTCGTGTCCTCGCTGTCGGACGACATCATCAACGCCGTGCCCCAGAGCCTGCGCGACGGCAGCTACGCCATGGGCGCGACCAAGTCCGAGACCGTCAAGAAGGTGGTCCTGCCCGCCGCCCTGCCGGGCATCATGGCCGCCATGCTGCTGGCCGTGTCCCGCGCCGTCGGCGAGACCATGATCGTCACCATGGCCGCCGGCCTGCAGGCCAAGCTGACCGCCAACCCGCTGGACACCGTCACCACCGTGACCGTCCAGATCGTCACCCTGCTGACCGGCGACCAGGAGTTCGACAGCCCCAAGACCCTGTCGGCCTTCGGCCTGGGCCTGACCCTGTTCGTGGTCACCCTGGGCCTCAACATCATCGCCCTGCGCATCGTCCAGAAGTACCGGGAACAATATGACTGACGCGGCCATTTCCCCCGGCGCCCCCGCCGCTCGCCCGGGCTTGTCGGCCCGCGACGCCCTGCTGAAGAAGCGCCATCGCTCCGAGAAGCTGTTCCGCGCCCAGGGCATGGCGGCGATCGTCGTCGCCATGATCTTCCTGGTCGTGCTGGTCGGCCGCATCGTCGCCCAGGGTTACTCGACCTTCGAGACCCACACCCTGACGGTGCCGGTCTACCTGAACCCCGAGCGCATCGACGTGACCGCGCTGGAAGGGGTCAACTACGACTACATCGTCGCCGAGGCGATGATGAAGAAGCTGGGCGTCCAGGACGACGACCTGGGCACGGTGTCCAGCAAGGTCCAGGACCTGGTGTCGCGCGACTTCGGCAACCAGCTGCTGCAGATGATCAAGAAGGACCGCTCGCTGATCGGCAAGACCGTCGACGTCACCGGCTCGGTCAAGGCCGACGCCGACCTCTACTACAAGGGCGAGATCAAGCGCTCGACGGCCGAGGGCGACCGCAAGCTCGACAACCAGCAGTTGGACTGGCTGGACAAGCTGCGCCAGGACGGCACCGTCAAGGCCGGCTTCAACACCCGGTTCTTCACCAATTCCGACTCCACCGAGCCCGAGCAGGCCGGCGTCTGGGGCGCGGTGATCGGCTCGGCCATGATGCTGGTCATCACCGCCCTGATCGCCATCCCGGTGGGCGTGATGGCCGCGGTCTATCTCGAGGAGTTCGCCCCGAAGAACCGCTGGACCGACGTCATCGAGGTCAACATCAACAACCTGGCCGCCGTGCCGTCGATCGTCTACGGCCTGCTGGGCCTGGCCCTGTTCATCAACTGGCTGCACGTGCCGCGCGGCTCGCCGCTGGTCGGCGGCCTGGTCCTGGCCCTGATGGCCCTGCCGACCGTGATCATCGCCACCCGCAGCTCGCTGAAGGCGGTGCCGCCGTCGATCCGCGAGGCCGCCCTGGGCGTCGGCGCCTCCAAGGCCCAGACCGTCTTCCACCACGTGCTGCCGCTGGCCATGCCCGGCGTGATGACCGGCGCCATCCTGTCGCTGGCCCACGCCCTGGGCGAGACCGCGCCGCTGCTGATGATCGGCATGGTCGCCTTCGTGCCCGGCGCGCCGGAAAGCTTCACCAGCTCGGCCACCGTGCTGCCGGTCCAGGTGTTCATCTGGGAGAACGCATCGGAGCGCGCCTTCCACGAACGCACCGCCGCCGCCATCATCGTGCTGCTGGTCTTCATGATCGTCATGAACGCCGCCGCGGTGATCCTGCGTCGCCGCTTCGAACGCCGGTGGTAGACTGATGCGCCTCCTCAATCCCCTCGCTTCCTCCCTTTCGCTGGGACACGCCATGCCGACCGAAAACCGCGACGACACCCTCGCCGCCTCCCAACATCAAGCGGCGGCCCCCGCCCTGGCGGCCGCCATCCCGCCCGGCCACGGCCACGTGACCACCGGCGAGTTCAAGATCCGCGCCCGCGACGTCAACGTCTTCTACGGCGAGAAACAGGCGCTGTTCGACGTCAGCCTGGACGTGCCGGCCAAGTCGGTCACCGCCTTCATCGGCCCGTCGGGCTGCGGCAAGTCGACCTTCCTGCGCTGCATCAACCGGATGAACGACACCATCCCGTCGGCCAAGGTCGTGGGCTCGATCGAGATCGACGGCGACGACGTCAACGCCAAGTCGGTCGATCCGGTGGTGCTGCGCTCGCGCGTGGGCATGGTGTTCCAGAAGCCGAACCCGTTCCCCAAGACGATCTTCGAAAACGTCGCCTACGGCCCCAAGATCCACGGCCTGGCCACCGGCAAGGCCGAGCTGGAAGCCATCGTCGAGAGCAGCCTGAAGAAGGCCGGCCTGTGGAACGAGGTCTCCGACCGCCTGCACCAGCCCGGCACCGGCCTGTCCGGCGGCCAGCAGCAGCGCCTGGTCATCGCCCGCGCCATCGCCGTCTCGCCCGAGGTGATCCTGATGGACGAGCCCTGCTCGGCGCTGGACCCGATCGCCACCGCCAAGATCGAGGAACTGATCGACGAGCTGCGCAGCCAGTTCTGCATCGTCATCGTCACCCACTCGATGGCCCAGGCTGCCCGCGTGTCGCAGAAGACCGCCTTCTTCCACCTGGGCAAGCTGGTCGAGAGCGGTCCGACCGAGGAGATGTTCACCAATCCTCGCGACACCCGCACCCAGGACTACATCACCGGCCGCTTCGGCTAACCGGTAGGGACCACAGATGACCGAACATACCGTCAAGTCCTACGGCGAAGAGCTGAACCACCTCACGGCCGAGGTCACCCGCATGGGCGGCCTGGCCGAGGCCCAGGTCGCCGACGCCATCGACTGCATCGCCCGCCGCGACGCGCCCCTGGCCCAGCAGGTCGTGGCCCGCGACGAGCGGCTCGACACCCTGCAGGCCGAGATCGAGCGCAAGGCCTTCAGGCTGATCGCCCTGCGCCAGCCGATGGCCGTGGACCTGCGCCACGCCGTGGCCGCCCTGAAGATCTCGATGAGCCTGGAACGCTGCGGCGACATGGCCAAGAACATCGGCAAGCGCGCCCTGATCCTGACCGAGGCCGACCCGATGAGCGCCCTGACCCGCTCGATCGAGCGCATGGGCCGCCTGGTCCAGGGCCGGCTCAAGGACGTGCTGGACGCCTACACCGCCTCGGACCTGCAGCGCGCCATCGGCGTGTGGGGCCGCGACGAGGAGGTCGACGAGCACTACAACGCCATCTTCCGCGAACTGCTGACCTACATGATGGGCGACCCCCGGACGATCAATCCGTGCGCCCACCTGCTGTTCGTGGCCAAGAACCTCGAGCGCATCGGCGACCACGCCACCAACATCGCCGAGATCATCCATTTCGAGCTGACCGGCGAGGAGATCGTCTCCCAGCGTCCCAAGCTCGAGCTGTCGAACTAAGTAGAGGGCCAGCGCAAGTGACTCCGTACGTTCTGGTGGTCGAAGACGAAGACGCCCTGGCCACCCTGCTGCACTACAATCTCGACAAGGAAGGCTACGTCGTCGGCGTGGCCGGCGACGGCGAGGAGGCCCTGACCATGGCCTCCGAGCGCGCCCCCGACCTGGTGATCCTCGACTGGATGCTGCCCAAGGTCTCCGGCATCGAGGTCTGCCGCCGCCTGCGCGGCCGCTCCGAAACCCGCAACGTGCCGATCATCATGCTGACGGCGCGCGGCGAGGAGAGCGACCGGATCCGCGGCCTCGACACCGGGGCCGACGACTACGTGGTCAAGCCGTTCTCGATGATCGAGCTGACCGCCCGCGTCCGCGCCGTGCTGCGCCGCATCCGCCCGGGCCTGGCCGACGACCGCATCACGGTCGGCGACATCGTCATCGACCGCGTCGCCCACCGCGTGAAGCGCCAGGGCAAGGAGGTCCACCTGGGCCCCACCGAGTTCCGCCTGCTCGACTACCTGATGCAGCACCCGGGCCGGGTGTTCAGCCGCGAACAGCTGCTGGACGCGGTCTGGGGCTCGGACGTCTATGTCGAGGCGCGGACCGTGGACGTCCACATCGGCCGGCTGCGCAAGGCGCTGAACGGGGATGTCGACGGCGACCCGATCCGGACGGTGCGGTCGGCGGGGTATTCGCTGGATCTGGACGCGGCGTAGGGGGGAAGCGGGGCCCTCAACCCCATAGGCCAGCGGCGCTAGTTGAAAAGGCTCGGTTTGCGTCTACATCTGCGACGAACTCAGCCCAAAGTTCCTTTCCCAGTTTTCGTGAGGCAAATGCCCCTCCCATTGCGAGAAATGCACGTAATACGATGGCTTGGTCTTCTACAAAACCGGCCAATAGCGTGTCGGTAGCTTTCCCGTAAGCTAGGAAAAGGGCTTCTCGATAGTTGGCTTTGCCGCGATAACGTGAAGCTTGATGAACGAAACCCACAGATCGTGACGATAGACGCGAATCTCTGAGTTCCCTTGCGGCTTTCTTTCTGAAGTCGGTGACGCCAAGGTCTCTATACGCGGAAGTTTTGCGAACTTCCTCAGTGTTCTTCCAGGCGTACCATTTCGCAGATCCGGAAAGATAACCTGCGGCGGCACCCATAGCGTCAAAGGCGGTGTAGGGCTTATTTTGTAAATCTCCCGTACTGTTCGCCCTATAAATACGTACTTCTTCTTTGTAATCATTTTCCAATAAGGTGCTAACTCTCCAGCTAAAGGGCTCCATTGCGAGCCCCTTAGAGGCTATATCCGTGTCCCATATTTTTGCTGTTCCAGAGTGATCTTCTTGAAAAGATCCATTTTGTGCGGCGATCATTGCGCTCGCGCAGTTTGAAATTCCATAATACCAGGCTAAGATCCCAATCCGCGCAAAATCAGCCGATTTCTTTTCGTTTTGCATCCTTTCGAGAGCGGATAAATGGTGAAGGCCCAGGAATAATTGCTCTAGAACAGTATTTTCTACCACCGACGCCATCGGTCTTTTGCCTATAGTCGAGTAGAATGTTTTTGATGTTTGAAAATCTATGCCTTTGTCTCTCACCAGAACGCTTATCGCGTGCATCCAGTTTACCGTGGACGGGAGAGCAAATTGGGGATCCGGTTTGCCCTCTGGCTCGTTGATCGTGCCGCCTTCGATGATTCTTTTGTAAAGCATCGTCGCCCCAATGATTAGTTTAGCTAACCTTCATCTCTCAACCTTGGGGAGGGGGGCAAGTTAATAAATTGCTGATGCGAGCCTGTTGGTGTGGGCCCCATCCCCATCCGCCCGCGGCGAGGCCCCACCTTAAAGCCTTGGTGGATCGGAGCTCTGGCGTCTGGCCGTGTCACGGCGCCAGGCGCCGCCGCGGCGCGGCCGCCGGAGGCGGTCCTTGACACGGCCAGACGCCAGAGCAGGCTCGCCATCAAGGATTTAAGGTGAGGCCTCGCCGCGGGCGGGGGCAGGGGAGTCGCCCTCATTGCCCGACGGCGCCCCGCCGCGAGGCCCCTTCCGGCCCTTCGGGCCACCTTTCCAAAAGGGGCAGGGCAAATCGCATATGACCCAAAACGGTTGTCATCCCGGACGAGCGCGCAGCGCGAAGATCCGGGACCGGGGCGTGAACTCAGCGCTTCCGGCGGTCCCGGATCGGCGCTCGGCTTCGCCGAGCTTGTCCGGGATGACAGTCTTTCTGGAGCAGATCCATATGCGAAGCCCTGCCCAGAGGCGGAGGATCAAAGGTCCTAGCTAAGGCCCCTCCCGGACGAACAGCAACGCCACCATGCGCCACCCCGACGCCGTTCGCAGCATCAGCGCGCGGTCGGTCCATTCGCCGCTTTCCGTGCGGAACGACCAGCGGGCCATGCCGATGTCGCCCTGGGCGTCGACGACGCGGCTGGTGACCTCGAACTTCGCGCCGGGCGAGGTCTTGCGGCGGTCCTCGTAGCGCGCTTGCCACTCGGCCACGGACGCGGCGACGAACTGGCCGTCCTCGACGCTCATGACCAGGGCGCGGGGATCGAGGGTCGCGCCGAGCCGAGCCGCGTCCCAGCGGCGGTCGGCCTCGAACTTGTCGTCCACTACCCCGGCCACGCCCGCCGCCGAGGCCGGATTCTCGGCCGGGGCGGGCTGGCAGAGCGTTCCCACGATGCGCCAGTCGCCCGCCAGCCGCGCCAGCAGCACGTAGTCGACGCGGGGCGGGCCGTCGCGGACCGAGCGCAGCCTGGCCAGGGCGGTGGTCTCGCCGGCGTCGATCCGCGCGATCGTCGGGGGCGGCGCCGACGGCCCGGACTCCTTGGCCAGCCGGGCCTTCCATTGGGCCTGGTAGGTGGCGGTGACCGTCCCGCCGTCGGTGCAGTAGGCGATCGCGCTCGGCTGGAAGGCGCGCCCGAGCTTGACGGGATCCCGCTCGGCGATCGCCTCGCCATAGAGGCGCACGGCGTCGGCGGGGGTCGCGTTGGTCGCCGCCGGCGGCGGGGCCGCCCGCGCGGGTTCGGCGGCGCGGACCGAGGCGGGGAACAGGGCGGCGGCCAGCAGCGCGGTCAGGATCAGTCGCATCGTCGCCTCCGGTGAGGTGACGAGCTTGCGGCGAGGGGCGACGCCTTGGCCATTCGAAAGCAAGCGGGCCGTCGTTCAACCCAGTTGAAGGATCCGTGGCCGGCGCGCTGGTCTCACAGCCGCGTGCGGCCGCCGCCCTTCAGCTTGTCCAGCGCGCGGCGGGAGAGCTCGGCCTGGGCGGCGGTGGGGGCGCGGGCGGCGACCAGGGCCTCGGCGGCCAGGCCGGGGCCATGACGCGGGCCAGCATCTCGGCCTTGGCGGCGACATTGGCGTCGGCCTTCGGCTCCCTGGGCGTGATCAGCGCCACCTTGCGGGCCTGGGCGGCCAGGTCGCCGATGGCCCTGGCCCGTTCGCGGACCCTTCGGATCTCGGCGGGGTCATTGCTGCGCTCGAGGGTCGCCCAGGCCGCGTCGAGGGCGTCCATGAGCTTGGCTTGCAGGGCCTGGCACCAGGCCAGGGACGGGGCGGGGGTGTGTTGGGTCTGGGTCATGACACGAGTGTGCGCCGGCCCCGGAGGGTGGGGACAGGAAACGTGCGTTTTCGTGTAGCGCGTTGATTTCGTTGAGGGCGGATCCGGATTTCGCGGGGATAAACGTCAGTTTCCTTCTCCCCTTGCGGGAGAAGGTGGCGCGAAGCGCCGGATGAGGGGGCTCTCAAAAGTTTCCGGCCCTGATCGGTTGAATCGCCGTCGCGGCGGACCCGACCTTCAACCCCTCATCCGACCCGCTACGCGGGCCACCTTCTCCCGCAAGGGGAGAAGGAACGTGGAGGTCTGTGGATAACTTGCCGCGCCCTACGCCGTCGCGATCGGCAGGGCCGTCGTGAACTTGATCTGCTCCATGGCGAAGCTGGACGACACGTCGGTCAGCGGGGCGGTGGCGATCAGGCGGCGGTAGAAGCGGTCATAGGCGGCGATGTCGCGGACCACGACCTTGAGCAGGTAGTCGACCTCGCCGCTCATCCGGTAGAACTCGACCACCTCGGGCAGGGCCCTGGCGCCGGCCGCGAAGGTGGCCAGCCAGTCCTCGTCGTGGCGGCCGGTCTTGACCGCCACGAACACGGTCAGCGGCAGGTCCAGGGCGTCGCGGTCGACCAGGGCGACGCGGGCGGTGATGACGCCGCTGTCCTGCAGGCGCTTGACCCGCTTCCAGCAGGGCGTCTGGGACAGGCCCACCCGCTCGGCCAGCTCGGCGATGGGCACGGTGGCGTCCTGCTGCAGGATGGCCAGCAGGCGGCGGTCGATCTGGTCCAGCGAAATCATTCTCTATCAAGCCATGTTTGGAGAACCAAGTTCTCCGTTTTTGCCACGGCGCGGCGTCTGAGACCATGTCATTTTCGCCGGACGCGGCATCATGCAACGACCTTCCACGGGGCCCCCGCGATCATGCTCGACCTCTTCACCCGCCACCCCCGCTCGGTCGACGAGACCTATGGCGAGCACATGGCCGTGGCCTGGAGCTTCGCCTTCCCGATGCTGCTGGGCGGCGCGGCCTGTTTCGTCCACGGGATCTTCCCGTTCCTGTTCGAGACCACGGGCAGCCGCTGCGTGAAGCTGCTGTACGCCCGGATCGCCAACCGCGGCCGCAAGGCCAACGGCGAAATGCCCAGCTGGGCGGCCTTCGACGCGGTGATCTGAGCCCAATCCTCCCCCCGTGGGGGAGGTGTCGCCCCGGACTTGGTCCGGGGTGACGGAGGGGGGAGCGATCGGCCGGCGGCCCGATCCAAAATCGACCATCCCGCGCCACCCCCCCACCGATCGCTACGCGATCACCTCCCCCACAGGGGGAGGAGTGTGCTCGAAACGTCGTCTGCGGAGCAAATTCTCCCCCTTGGCGGCGGCGCATCCCTAGCCCATCGTCCCGGCGAAAGAGTCGGGAGGACCGTATGAGTTTCTGGAACCGCCGCAAGGCGATCGACACGGCGAGCGGCGACGCCGCCCACGCCCTGAAGAAGACCTTGAGCTGGTATCACCTGGTGGCCCTGGGCGTCGGGGCCATCGTCGGCACGGGCATCTACACCCTGACCGGCGTCGGGGCGGGGCTGGCGGGGCCGGGGGTGATGCTGTCGTTCCTGATCGCCGGGGCGGTCTGCGCCTGCGCGGCCCTGTGCTACGCCGAGCTGTCGACGATGATCCCGGCCTCGGGCAGCGCCTACACCTACAGCTACGTGGCCATGGGCGAGCCGGTGGCCTGGTTCGTCGGCTGGAGCCTGATCCTCGAATACACCCTGGTCTGCGCGGCCGTGGCGGTGGGCTGGTCGGCCCACGCCCAGGGGCTGTTCCAGGTGGCGGGCTTCCCGCCCGCGCTGCTGGCCGGGCCGCACCAGGGCGGGATCGTCAACCTGCCGGCCGTGATCATCTCGTTCGCGGTGGCGGGGCTGCTGGCCCTGGGCACCAAGGAGAGCGCCACGGTCAACATGGTGCTGGTGGTGATCAAGATCGCCGCCCTGGCGATCTTCGTGGTCCTTTGCCTGCCGGCCTTCGACGCCAGCCACTTCACGCCGTTCATGCCGCAGGGCTTCGCCGCCGCCGAGGGCCCGGACGGGGTCAAGGTCGGGGTGATGGCCGCCGCCAGCCTGATCTTCTTCGCCTTCTACGGCTTCGACGCCGTCTCGACCGCCGCCGAGGAGACCAAGAACCCCCGGCGCGACCTGACGATCGGCATCGTCGGCTCGATGCTGGCCTGCACCCTGATCTACATGCTGGTGGCCGCCGTCGCGATCGGCGCCTCGCGGACCGAGGTGTTCTCCAGGAGCGAAGCCCCGCTGGTCTTCATCCTGGAGGCCCTGAAGCATCCGAAGATGGCCCAGCTGGTGGCCCTGGCCGCGGTGGTCGCCCTGCCGACCGTGATCCTGGCTTTCATGTACGGCCAGAGCCGGATCTTCTTCGTCATGGCCCGCGACGGCCTGCTGCCGCCGGCCCTGTCGCGGGTGAACCGCAAGACCGGCACGCCGGTGCTGATGACCCTGCTGACCGGCGCCCTGTCGGCCGCGCTGTCGGGGCTGCTGTCGCTGAAGGACATCGCCGAGCTGGCCAACGCCGGCACCCTGGCGGCCTTCATCGCCGTGGGGCTGTCGGTGATCATCCTGCGGGTGCGCGACCCGGGGCGGCCGCGGATGTTCTCCACCCCGCTGTGGCAGGTGGTGGCGCCCGGCGCCATCCTGGGGTGCCTGTATCTGTTCTACAGCCTGCCGGCCAAGACCCAGCTCTACTTCCTCTACGCCCACCTGATCGGGGCGGCCGTGTACTTCCTTTACGGGGTGCGACGTAGCGCCCTCGCGCGGGCCGAGACCGGAAAGGTGTAAGACGAAGGGGACATTTGGCGTCCCTGGGGGTGAACGTGCTGCGTTTGGTTCGGTCTGGCCTGTATCGCCCCGGCGCCTGGGCCCTGCTCGCGGCGATCCCGCTGGTCGCGTGCGGCGGGGGCGGCGGCGGCGGTTCGGGACCCGCGCCGGGCGTCGTCACACCTCCGCCTCCTCCGCCTCCTCCGCCGCCGCCGCCGCCCCCTCCGCCGCCGCCCCCGCCGGTCCCCTCGGCCAGCAGCGCCGAATACCAGCGCGGCTGGAACCTGGGCGCGATCCAGGCCGACGTCGCCTACGGCAAGGGGGCCAGCGGCCAGGGAATCACCGTGGCGGTGATCGACACCGGCGTCGACGGCGCCCAGGCCGACCTGATCGGCGCGGTCTCGGCCGATTCCACCGACATCATCGGGCGCGGCGCCCTGGTCGGCTCCAGCCGCCACGGCACGCGGGTGGCCGGCATCATCGCCGCCCGGTTCAACGGCGCCGGCACGATCGGCGTGGCCTACGGGTCCACGATCCTGTCGGTCCGGGCCGACGACAGCCGCGCGGCCCCCGCCGACTGCCCCGACTGCGTCTTCGACTCCGACGACCTGGCCGACGCCCTGGATTACGCCGTGGCCAAGGGGGCCAAGGTGGTCAACCTGTCGCTGGGCGGGGACGGCCCGGAGGGGCCGAGGTTCGAGGCGGCCCTGGCCCGCGCCGTCGCCGCCGGGACGGTGGTCGCCGTCTCGTCGGGCAACGACGGTGATCCCGACCCGTCCTGGCCGGCCCGCTACGCGGTCGATCCGCGCTACGCCGGCGCGGTGGTCGCGGTCGGCGCCCTGACCCAGGCCGGGGCGATGGCCAGCTATTCCAACAAGGCCGGCGTGGCGGCCAGCGGCTACATGGCCGCGCCCGGCGACGCCATCGCCACCGAGTGCGACAGCACGAGCTGCGCGGTGGTGTCGGGCACCTCGTTCTCCGCGCCCCAGGTCTCGGGCGCCCTGGCCCTGCTGCTGCAGGCCTTTCCCAACCTGTCGGGACGGGACGCGGTCGACATCCTGCTGCGCACGGCCGACGACCTGGGGGCGACGGGGACCGATTCCACCTATGGCCGCGGCGGCCTGGACCTGGCCCGCGCCTTCGCGCCCGTGGGGGCCAGCAGCCTGTCCCTGCCCGACGGCGGGACCGTCGCCCTGACCGGCGCCGGCCTGGGCGGCGCCGTCGCCTCGGCGTTCGGCTCGGCCCTCAGCCGCGCCGACGGCCTGCGGACGGTGATCCACGACGACTACGACCGATTGTTCTCGGTGAACCTGGCCGACGGCCTGCCGGGCGAGCGCCGCCGCGCCCTGCTGGCCCCGCCGCCGATCCAGGCGTCCAGCCAGGTGGTGCTGGGCGGTCCGGCGCTGGGCGGGCTGAACTTGGCGGTTTCGGTCGAGGGGCCGGTGTTCGACGAGCGCGCCCACGAGCCCGAGCCGTCGCTGGCCCTGGGGCCCCGGCCGATGCGGTCGGTGCGCATGCAGGCCGCCTACGGGCGCCTGAGCCTGTCCAACTGGAGCGGCGAGGGCGGGGCGGCGGCCCCGGCCGGTCCGGCGGGCCGCGACGCCTTCCAGGCCGTCGCCCGGCCCGATCGCGCCACCCAGGCCGCCCTGCGCCTGGGCCGGTTGGCCCTGCTGGCCGAGCAGGGCTCGGCCCATCCGCGCCAGCCGCTGCAGATCACCGAGATCGAAGGCTCCTCCTACGCCTCGGCCACCGGCATGATGGAGGTCGGCGCCGCCCTGGTCAGCCTGACCGGCGGGACGCTGGACGAGCCCCTGGGGCCGCTGGGATCCTATGTGACGCCGGGTTCGACCCTGGCCCTGCCGGCCCGGACCCGGTTCGGGGCGGCGGCGGTGGACCTCTATCCAAGGCCCGGCCTGTCGTTGCACGCCGACCTGTCGATCGGCCGCACGGCGGTGGACGGCGGCCTGCTGTCGCTGGACCGGGCGATCAGCAGCGCCTGGCGGCTGGAGGCTGGCGCGGACTGCCGGCTGGTCGGCTGGGCCTGCTCGCGCCTGACCCTCGGCGTGTCCCAGCCCCTGCGCATCGAGAGCGGCAAGTTCCAGGCCGTCCTGGCCGACGTGCCGCTGGCCTATGACGATCCGATCACCTTCTCGACCCGCCGGTTCGGCGCATCGCCGGACGGCCGCGAGATCGACGTCAGCCTGGGCCTGGAGCGGGCCTTCGGACCCTGGCGCTCGCTGGTGGTGCGCGCCAGCCTGGCCCTGCAGCCCGGCCACCAGGCCGACGCCGCGCCGGAGGTCGGGGCCCTGGCCACCTGGCGGTCGAGGTTCTAACCCCTTTCCTTCCGGCCGGCCGCCGCTACAGTCTGCTCAAAACAGATGTTTGAAGCGGAGGGAACGCCATGGCCCTGGACCTCGAGACCCGCGACCAGCTGATCGACACGGTGCGGCGTTTCGTCGCTGAACGGCTGCGTCCGATCGAGGCCAAGGTCGCCGAGGACGACGCCGTGCCGGCCGAGATCGTCGAGGCGATGAAGGGCCTGGGCCTCTTCGGCCTGTCGATCCCGGAGGACTTCGGCGGCCTGGGCCTGAACATGGAGGAGGAGTGCCTGGTCGGGATCGAGCTGGGCCGCGCCTCGCCGGCCTTCCGCTCGGTGTTCGGCACCAATGTCGGCATCGGCAGCCAGGGACTGGTGATGTTCGGAACCGACGACCAGAAGGCCCGGTGGCTGCCGGGCATAGCGTCGGGCGAGATCGTCACCTCGTTCGCCCTGACCGAGGCCGAGGCCGGGTCCGACAGCGCCGCGGTCCAGACCCGGGCCGTGCTGGACGGCGACGCCTATGTGCTGAACGGGTCCAAGCGCTACATCACCAACGCCGGCAAGGCCTCGCTGTTCACGGTGATGGCCCGCACGAACCCCGACGCCAAGGGCGCTTCGGGCGTCTCGGCCTTCCTGGTCCCGCGCGACCTGCCGGGGCTCTCGGTCAGCAAGCCCGAGAAGAAGATGGGCCAGCAGGGCGCCCACATCCACGACGTGACCTTCGACAATGTCCGCGTGCCGGCCTGGAACCGGCTGGGCGGGGAGGGCGAGGGCTTCAAGGTGGCCATGCAGGTGCTGGACCGCGGCCGGCTGCACATCGCCGGGGTCTGCGTGGGCGTGGCCGAGCGGCTGCTGGCCGACTGCGTGGCCTATGCTTCGGAACGCAAGCAGTTCGGCCAGCCGATCGCCAGCTTCCAGCTGATCCAGGCGATGATCGCCGACAGCAAGACCGAGGCCCTGGCGGCCCGGGCTCTTGTCCTGGAGACCGCCCGAAAGCGCGACGCCGGCCAGGGCGTCACCCTGGAGGCGGCGGCCGCCAAGCTGTTCGCCTCGGAAATGGTCGGCCGGGTCGCCGACCGGGCGGTGCAGATCTTCGGCGGGGCGGGCTATGTCGCCGACTACGGCATCGAGCGCCTGTACCGCGACGTGCGGATCTTCCGGATCTACGAGGGCACCAGCCAGATCCAGCAGCTGGTCATCGCCCGCGAGACGCTGAAGCGGGGCGGGTAGGGGTCCAAACGCAAAACGCCCCCGCCGGCCCCGGGCCGGAACGTCCCCTGTAAGGACGCTCCGGCGGAGCCAGCGGAGGCGTATTAAGATCCCCGGAAGGGGAGCTTTTAGTCTTACGCGCCGCCCGGGAAGCGGAACGGAACCTTCACGGTGCCGGTCTTGGCGCCCATGGGCAGCTTTTCAGCGATGCACATGGCGGCCTTGTCGAAGCCCTTGCCCGCGGCGCTGTTGTCCACGACCTTGCAGGCCGAGAGCTTGCCGGCGTCGGCGGTGCATTCCAGCATCACCTGGGCGGCGTCGCGGGTGTTGGCGAATTGTTGCAGGCAACGGCCCATTTGGTCTTCGAAGCCGCCAGCCGCCGAGGCGGCTTGAGCGACGAAAAAGCTGCCAGCGATTCCCGCGGCAATAGCGATCGGATATTTCATCCCGCTGCTCCTAGTAGTGTGTCTCGCCCCTTGGACGTCGCGTCGTCCGGACGCCTGAGCTTTTTCGCAGAACCGAGTTAAAATATTCTGAGTCACCGGAAGATAGTTTTCTTCATTTATTGGTAACCACGCTTACTTGGCGAATACGCAAGTTTCACTTGAAACTACACTCAGATTGCACGGTCGACGACTCGCCCCTTGCACGAGCGTGACTCACGCGCGCGCCCGGTCCTTACTCCAGGCCTGGGGCTGGAGGTCCTTGCGGGATGGGAAATTCGAGGGTGCGACACGCCCTGCGGCAAACGCCCTTAACCAAAGTCAGGAACTATTAGGAATATGCCGTGATGATCGCCCTCGACGTTGGTGATCCGTGCGCACGGAACACCGCTAGAGGGGACCAATCCGATGAAGCGCTTTCGGCTCGTCGATCTTCCGTTGATCATCAAAATCGGCTTCGCGCCGGCGTTCGCTCTTCTCATGCTGGCCCTGATGGCCGGCGGGGCGGTCGTCGTGCAGAAGAGCCAGTCCGCCGCGCTCAAGCAGGTCGTCGAGAACGACATGCGCGAGAACATGGAGATCCAGGCGATCTCCAAGCGGATCTCCAACATCAACGGCGAACTGTTCACCGTGATGACCCACAAGGCCGGGAATATCGAGGTCGACAAGAACGACGCCCGCATGGCGGCGATCCTGACCGAGACGGACGCCATCAAGAAGGACCTCACCGCCCTGAAGGCCAAGCTGCCCAAGGAAGAGCAGAGCAAGATCGCCGAGCTGGTCAAGTCGCTCGACGAATGCCGCAGCGCCATCGACACGGTCAGCGGCATGATCGGCGTCGACTTCAACATGGCCGCCGGCTTCATCGCCCCGTTCGAAGAGCAGTACGCGAAGATGACCGCCCAGCTGGACGAGGTCGTCGCCGCCGCCAACACCCGCATCGCCACCGAAAGCGCCAAGAAGCAGGCCGAGGCCAATGCGGCGATGAGCGGCACGATCGTCCTGTCGCTGATCACGCTCTGCGCGGTCGCCGGCCTGGCCTTCATGACCGTCATGACCACCCGCAAGTCGATCGGCGACATCGCCGGCGCCACCGAGAAGCTGTCGAAGGGCGACAACACGATCGACCTGGAGAAGATGACCCGCGGCGACGAGCTGGGCGCCATCGTCCGCTCGCTGAAGGTCTTCCGCGACAACCAGCTGCACCTGGAGCAGATGCGCGCCGAGCAGGAGCGGTCGGCCGCCCTGACCGCCGACGAGCGCCGAGCCAAGGAAGAGACCGCCGCCGCCGCCGCCCGCGAGAACGCCCTGGTGGTGTCGTCGCTGGCCGACGCGCTGGAGCACCTGGCCAAGGGCGACCTGACCTACCGCGTCCAGGCCGACTTCCCGGGCGACTACCGCAAGCTGAAGGACGACTTCAACGCGGCCATCACCCAGCTGCAGGAAACCATCAAGGTCATCGCGGCCTCGACGGACGGCCTGCGCACCGGCGCCGACGAGATCGCCCACGCCTCGGACGACCTGTCGCGCCGCACCGAGCAGCAGGCCGCTTCGCTGGAAGAGACCGCCGCCGCCCTGGACGAGCTGACCGCCACGGTGCGCCGCACCGCCAGCGGCGCCAAGCAGGCCTCGGAAGTGGTCTCCAGCACCCGCGGCGAAGCCACCCATTCGGGCCAGGTCGTGCACGAGGCCGTCTCGGCCATGGGCGCCATCGAGGACTCGTCCAAGCAGATCAACCAGATCATCGGCGTCATCGACGAGATCGCCTTCCAGACCAACCTGCTGGCCCTGAACGCCGGCGTGGAAGCGGCCCGGGCCGGTGACGCGGGCCGAGGCTTCGCGGTCGTGGCCCAGGAAGTCCGGGCCCTGGCCCAGCGCTCGGCCGAAGCCGCCAAGGAGATCAAGACCCTGATCTCGTCCTCGACCCAGCAGGTCAGCCAGGGCGTCAGCCTGGTCGGCCAGACCGGCGAGGCCTTGCAGCGGATCGTCACCAAGGTCGGCGAGATCGACGCCCTGGTCACCGAGATCGCCGCCTCGGCCGCCGAGCAGGCCACTGGCCTGAACGAGGTCAACACCGCCGTCAACCAGATGGACCAGGTGACCCAGCAGAACGCCGCCATGGTCGAGCAGTCGACCGCCGCCACCCACTCGCTGAAGGGCGAGACCGGCGAGCTGGTGCGCCTGATCGGCCGCTTCCGGGTCGGCGACGGCCGTCCGCAGACGACCGCCTACGAGCGTCCGCAGATGGCCGATCCCGCCCACCACGCCCCCGCCGCCAATCCGGTGGCTGAACAGCGCGCCCGCCTCAACGCCTTCGCCCGTCCTGGACGCGGCGGGACGGCGACCGCGGCCGCCCCGGCCAGCGACGGCTGGGAGGAGTTCTGATGTCGACAGCGATCGCCCTGCCCGAAACCCTTGACCTGAAGGCTTCGGGGCCGCTCAAGCAGGCGTTCGTCGAACGCCGCGGCCAGGACATCGAGGTCCATGCCGACCAGGTGCGCCGCCTCGGCGGGCTGTGCCTGCAGGTCCTGCTGGCCGCCCGCAAGGCCTGGGCCGAGGACGGCAAGCCTTTTTCGATCACCGCGCCTTCCGAGGCGTTCGTGGAAACCATCCGTCTTTTCGGGGCCGAAGGGGTCCTGCTTCAGGCCGAAATCCAAGGAGCTGCATCGTGACGCGTACTGTCCTCACGGTCGATGACTCGCGTACGATGCGGGACATGCTGCGCATGGCCCTCGCCGGCGCCGGGTTCAACGTCGTCGAAGCCGTCGACGGCGAACACGGGCTGGAAGTGCTGTCCGCCCATCGCCCCGACGTGATCATCACCGACATCAACATGCCCAAGCTGGACGGCTTCGGCTTCATCGAGGCGGTGCGGGTCGACGACGACTATCGCGCCATCCCGATCCTGGTGCTGACCACGGAAAGCGACCCCAGCAAGAAGCAGCGGGCCCGCGAGGCCGGCGCGACGGGCTGGATCGTCAAGCCGTTCAATCCCGAGAAGCTCGTTGAGGCGATCCGCCGCGTCGCGGCCTGATCGTCCAAGTGCTCTAGGTACTGAAATACCTTTGTAGGAAGTCGGGGAATGGACGAGCTAGAGGCCATCAAGGTCACCTTCTTTCAGGAATGCGAGGAACTGCTCGCGGATCTTGAAGGCGGGCTCTTGGCCATGCAGGACGGCAACGACGATGGCGACACCGTCAACGCCGTCTTCCGGGCCGTGCACTCGATCAAGGGCGGAGCCGGCGCCTTCGGCCTCGAACCGCTGGTGCGCTTCGCCCACGTGTTCGAGACCCTGCTGGACGCCCTGAGGTCGAACGAGATCCCGGGCACGCCGGACCTGACGGCCCTGCTGCTGCGCGCCTCCGACGTGCTGGCCGACCACGTCAGCGCCGCCCGCGGCCTGGGCGTCGTCGACATGGACGCCTCGGCCGCCATGGCCGCCGAGCTGAAGGCGGTCACCGATCCCAGCGCCGCGCCGGCCCCGGTCGCCGCCGCGCCGGTGGAAGCGCCGCCCCAGTATGTCGACGCCGCGCCGATCGTCATCGGGGCTGACGAAGGCCTGGACGACGACGACCTGGGCTTCGACTTCCAGCCGATGACCATCACCCTCGACGCCCAGGCCGCCGACGCGGCCGTGCTCGACGGTAATGTCTGGACGGTGTCGATCCGTCCGAAGTCGGACCTGTACCGCAAGGCCAACGAAACGGCCCTGCTACTGCGCGAGCTGAGCCGCCTGGGCCCGATCCAGGCGACCCTGGACGACAGCGCCCTGCCGGCCCTCGAATTCATCGATCCCGAAGCCGCCTACGTCACCTGGAGCGTCCGGGTCGAGACCGAGCAGGGCGAGGAGGCGATCCGCGAAGTCTTCGAGTTCGTCGACGGCGACTGCGATCTGGAGATCACCCGCGGCGAGGCCCCCGTGGCCGAGGTGCTGGCCAGCCTGCTCGACGTCGCCGCTCCGGCGCCCGAACCCGCGCCCGCCGCGATCGAAACCCCTGTCGAAGCGCCGGTCCTCGCCGCTCCGGTGGTCGAGATCGCCGCGCCGGCGCCCGTTGCAGCTCCGGCCCCCGCCCCGGTCGCCGCCAACGCGCCGGCCGCGCCCGCCTCGGCCGCCAAGCCGGCCCAGATCGACGTCCCGGGACCGGGCCAGTCGGTGATCCGCGTCGATCCCGAGCGTATCGACCACCTGATCGACCTGGTCGGCGAACTGGTCATCAACCAGGCCATGCTGGCGCAGCGCGTCGGCGAATACGGCATCGCCCCGTCCTCGAACCTGGCCATGGGCCTGGATGAGCTGGAACAGCTCACCCGCCAGATCCAGGACAGCGTCATGGCCATCCGCGCCCAGCCGGTGAAGTCGGTGTTCCAGCGCATGCCGCGCCTGGTCCGCGAAGTCGCCAACATGACGGGCAAGCAGGCCCGCCTGGTGATGGACGGCGAGAACACCGAGGTCGACAAGACGGTCATCGAGCGTCTGGCCGATCCGATCACCCACATGCTGCGCAACGCCATCGACCACGGGCTGGAAAGCCCCGAGGAGCGCAGGGCGGCCGGCAAGAATCCCGAGGGCGTCGTGCGCCTGGCCGCCCTGCACCGCAGCGGCCGGATCGTCATCGAGGTCCAGGACGACGGCAAGGGCATCAACCGCGAGCGGGTGTTGTCGATCGCCGTCAACAAGGGCCTGATCTCGCCGGACCTGACCCTGACCGACGAAGAGATCGACAACCTGATCTTCCTCCCGGGCTTCTCGACCGCCGACAAGATCTCGGACGTCTCGGGCCGCGGCGTCGGCATGGACGTGGTCAAGCGTTCGGTGCAGGCCCTGGGCGGCCGCATCTCGATCTCCTCGCGCCCGGGCCTGGGCTCGACCTTCACCCTCAGCCTGCCGCTGACCCTGGCCGTCCTGGACGGCATGGTGGTCGACGTGGCCGGCGAGACCCTGGTCATCCCGCTGGCCTGCATCGTCGAGAGCCTGCGCCCGAAGGCCGAGGAAATCCGGCCCCTGGGTCCGACCGGTTCGGTCCTGGCCGTGCGCGACAGCTTCGTGCCGCTGATCGACGTGGGCCTGACCCTGAACTATCGCAGCAAGTCGCCGTCGGCGACCGAGGGCGTGGTTCTGCTGGTCGAGGGCGAGGACGGCTCGCGCGCCGCCCTGGTGGCCGACGCCATCCACGGCCAGCGCCAGGTGGTCATCAAGTCGCTGGAGCAGAACTACCAGCAGGTCGAGGGCGTCGCCGCCGCGACGATCCTGGGCGACGGCCGGGTGGCCCTGATCCTCGACGTGGACGCGGTGATCAACCTGCGTCGCCGCAGCCCGCCGCCCGCCGTCGATCCCACCCTCATCGCCGCGGAATAGCTCGATGACCGAACCCAACGCCATCCATAGCAACGAAACCCGCGAACTGATCTCGTTCCGCGTGGGCGAGCAGGAATACTGCGTGGACATCATGGCCGTCCGCGAGATCCGCGGCTGGAGTCCGGCCACCACCCTGCCGCAGTCGCCCGCCTACATGCGCGGCGTGATCAACCTGCGCGGCGCGGTCCTGCCGATCATGGACCTGGCCGCCCGCATCGGCATGCCGACCACCGAGCCGAACGTGCGCAGCGTGTTCATCGTGGTCCAGGCCGGCGACCGCACGGTCGGCCTGCTGGTCGACGCGGTGTCCGACATCCTGTCGATCACCGACGACATGTGCCAGCCGACCCCGGACATCGCCTGCGAGAACGTCCGCCACTTCGTGCGCGGGATCATTTCCATCGAAGGGCGGATGATCAGCGAGATCTCGCTGGACCGCCTGCTCCCCGAGCGCGAGGCCCTGGCCGCCTGATATGACCACCCCCTCGACCTCCTTCTCCGATCGCCGCGAGGCCCTCGTCGATGGCGAGTTCGCCTTCACGAGCGCCGACTTCAAGCGGATCGCGGCCCTGCTGTACGACCAGGCCGGCATCAGCCTGCCCGACAGCAAGGCGACGCTGGTCTATTCGCGCCTGGCCAAGCGCCTGCGCACCCTGGGCCTGAAGTCGTTCGCCGAGTACTGCGCGTTCGTCGCCCAGGCCGGCAATGTCGACGAACAGCAGCACATGCTCCGGGCCCTGACGACCAACGTCACCCGGTTCTTCCGCGAGCCGCACCACTTCGACGACCTGCGCGCCAACATCCTGGAGCCCATGGCCGACAAGGTCCGGGCCGGCGGGCGCCTGCGCCTGTGGTCGGCGGCCTGCTCGTCGGGCCAGGAACCCTACTCGATGGCCTTCACCGTGCTGTCGGTGTGGCCGAACGCCGCCGAGCTGGACATCCGGATCCTGGGCACCGACATCGACACCAACGTGCTGGCCACCGGCCGGGCGGCCGTCTACGAGGAACAGCTCCTCGAGGGCATCCCCGCCAACATGCGCGGCCAGTATTTCGAACGCGACGCCAACGACCGCCGCAGCTTCCGGGTCTGCGAGGCCGCCCGCCAGCTGGTGGCGTTCCGCGAGCTGAACCTGAACGGCCCCAGCTGGCCGATGAAGGGCCCGTTCGACGCCATCTTCTGCCGCAACGTGGTGATCTATTTCGACGAGCCCACCCAGGAGCGGGTCTGGCAGCGCTTCGCGCCGCTGGTGTCGCCGGGCGGCAAGCTCTATGTCGGCCACTCCGAGCGCGTGGGCGCGTCGGTCACGGCCTTTGAAAGCGCCGGCCTGACCGCCTATCGCAAGGTGGGAGGTCGCTGATGGCCCGGATTCGCGTTCTCGTCGTCGACGACTCCGCCACCATGCGCGGCCTGATCACGGCCGCCCTGACCCGCGACCCCGAGATCGAGGTGGTCGGCGCCGCCGGCGACCCGTTCGAGGCCCGGGGCATGATCAAGGCCCTGAACCCGGACGTCGTCACCCTCGACATCGAGATGCCGAACATGAACGGCATCGAGTTCCTCGAGAAGATCATGCGCCTGCGGCCGATGCCGGTGGTCATGGTCTCCAGCCTGACCCAGGCCGGGGCCGAGATGACCCTGCGCGCCCTGGAGCTGGGCGCGGTCGACTGCGTGGGCAAGCCCACCAACGCGACCGGCACCGCCGAGGCCCTGGCCGAGGTGGCCGACAAGGTCAAGGCCGCAGCCCGCGCCTCGGTGCGGACCAAGGCTGACGCCGCCCCGGCCACCGCCCGCCGCCTGAACTACCTGCCCTCGGGCGACATCGTGGCGATCGGTTCCTCGACCGGCGGGGTGGAAGCCCTGCTGTCGATCCTCAGCCAGTTCCCCGAGACCGGCCCGCCGACGGTGATCACCCAGCACATGCCGGCCACCTTCACCGCCAGCTTCGCCGCCCGCCTCGACCGGGCCAGCGGCGCCAAGGTGCAGGAAGCCGTCGACGGCGCCCTGCTGGAGCCGGGCAAGGTCTATGTCGCGCCGGGCGGGGCCACCCACCTGGAGGTCGTCCGCTCGGCCGGGCTGCGCTGCCGCCTGGTGCAGGGCGACCCGGTCAGCGGCCACCGGCCGTCGGTCGACGTGCTGTTCAACTCGGTGGCCCAGGCCGTCGGCGACAAGGCGGTCGGCGCCATCCTCACCGGCATGGGCCGCGACGGCGCGCAGGGCCTGCTGGCCATGCGCAAGGCCGGGGCCCGGACGATCGGCCAGGACGAACAGAGCTGCGTCGTCTACGGCATGCCGCGCACGGCCTTTGAACTCGGCGCCGTGGAGAAGCAGGTCCCCCTGTCCTCCATGGGCCAAACCATCCTCGATCTGGCCTCCGCGAGGCGATGAACCCATGCCCCAAGCAAGCTCCATTTCCGTTCTCGTCGTCGATGACCAGCTGACCATGCGGGCGTTGATCCGCAACGCCTTGCAGCAGATCGGCTTCAAGGACATCCGCGAGGCCCCCGACGGCGAGGAGGCCCTCAAGAACCTCCTGGCCAAGCCGGCCAACCTGGTCATCTCGGACTTCAACATGCCGAAGATGGACGGGCTGGCCCTGCTGCGGGCCGTGCGCTCGCACCCGCCGATCCGCCAGACGGCCTTCGTCATGCTGACCGGCCGGGCCGACCGCGAGCTGGTCCAGCGCGCCGTGCAGTTCGGCGTCAACAACTACTGCGTCAAGCCGTTCACCGTCCAAGGCCTGAAGGAAAAGATCGAACAGGTCTTTGGCCAGCTGACATGATCGGCCGAGACCCCTATCCCGACGAAGCCGGTCCGGCGATCAAGGTCCACGTCACCCAGGGCGAGAGCCACGTGTCGGCCGACCCCAACGTGGTCATGACCACGGTGCTGGGCTCGTGCATCGCCGCGTGCCTGCGCGATCCGACGACCGGCATCGGCGGCATGAACCACTTCCTGCTGCCCGACGCGGGCGACCGCAAGGACGGCGGCGACGCGGTTCGCTACGGCGCCTACGCCATGGAGCTGCTGATCAACGGCCTCTTGAAGAAGGGCGCGCGCCGCGATCGCCTCGAGGCCAAGATCTTCGGCGGCGGCAAGCTGTTCGACGGCCTTTCGGACGTCGGCGCCAGCAACGCCGCCTTCGCCGAGCGCTTCCTGCGCGACGAGGGCATTCCGATCGTCTCGTCCAGCACCGGCGGCCTGTCGGCGCGTCGCGTCGAGTTCTGGCCGGCGTCCGGCCGGGTGCGCCAGCGCCTGGTCGCCGTCGACAACGCCCCGCAGGACGTCCGCCGTCCCGCGCCCGCCCCGATGCCCGCCGCGTCCAGCGGCGACGTGGACCTGTTCTGACGCCCATGACCGCCCAGCCGCTCGCCCTGACCGACGCCGACGAGACCTCCCCCGGGCAGCTGCCCGTGGGCGAGCTTTCGCGTCGGCTGGCGGCCGAGCTGATGGCCGCCGCCGCGATCTGCCGCGACTGCGAGCATATCGCCGGCGACCTGGCCAGTGGCGGCGCGGCCCTGGAGAACCTGTCGCGGCTGCAGGCCCTGGACGAGCTGAGCCAGCGCCTGCACGGCCTGTCCGACGTCCTGGCCCGCATCGGCCAGCACGCCTCGGGCGAGTGGAGCATGGCCGTCGAGCCGCTGCTCGAGGGCCTGGGCCTGGCCGACCTGGTGGTGCGTCTGCGCGACGCCGAGAACCACGAGGGCTGGAGCGCCGCGGCCGGCGAACTCGACTTCTTCTAGGCCATGCGCGAACCGCTCCAAGCCGCGACCCGGATCAATCTCGAAAAGGTCGACGTCCTGCTCGTCGACGACAGCCTGCCGTCGCTGAACCTGATGGCCCAGGTGCTGCTGGGGTTCGGCATCAAGAACCTGACCCGCGCCGAAAGCGCCAAGGCGGCCCAGGCGATGCTGCGCGAACGCACCTTCGACCTGGTGATCAGCGCCACCAACATGGCCGGGGTCGACGGCTACGAACTGGTCAAGTGGCAGCGCCGCGGCGCGCTTGAGGCCAACCGCTACCTGCCGGTGATCCTGGTCTCCGGCCACACCCCGCCCTCGCAGGTCTTCAAGGGCCGCGACGCGGGCGCCAACTTCACGATCGCCAAGCCGATCACGCCCAAGATCGTGCTGGAGCGGATCCTGTGGGCGGCCAAGGAAGATCGCCAGTTCATCGAGTGCGACAGCTATCTGGGTCCCGATCGCCGGTTCAAGAACGACGGGCCGCCGGCCGGCGTCAAGGGACGGCGCCGCGAGGACCCGCCCGAAGCGCTCCGCCCGCCGGGCGCGTCGGCCCCGGCCCCGGCCGACGACGACGAGAAAGTCAGATCATGAGCACCGTCCGCAAGTTCCGCGCGCCCAATCGCCTGTCGATGCTGGTGCGGGCCAATGGCGGCGTGACGGCCAAGGACGCCCTGGCGGCCGCCGACGCGGCGCTGGAGCCGCTGCGCGCCGAATCGCTGGCGGTGCTGGACGCCGCCCTGGCGGAGATCGAGGCGCGGTTCGGCCGGCCGGCGGCGGCGACCCGGGGCTCCGCCGCCTTCCAGGACCTCTACACCCTGGCCCTGCGCATCATCGACGTGTCGGGGTTCCTGCCGGGCTCGTGCGTCGACCAGGCGGCGGTCTCGTTCTGCGCCCTGGTCGACAATTGCGCCGAGGCCGGCGCCTGGCGCTGGGACGCCGTCGACGTGCACATCAACGCCCTGCGGCTGCTGCGCGCGACCGACCTGAGCCCGGACCAGCGACGCGCGGTGATCGACGGGCTCAACAAGGTCAGCCAGCGGCGGCTCGGCGACGCCTGAAGACGGCGCCCGGCGAAGAGGTCGGCGAAACAAGCTTGGCCTCAATGTGACCGAAACGACACGATTGCCGGGTCGCTACAATCCGCCATGCTTCAGCCATCTTGTGATCAGCCGTTTCATTTGATACCGCTTGCATTGCTACCGGTGTCAGGACAACGCCTCGCTCAGGTGTGACACCGGTGTCAGAATAGACGGCCCAAGAACGGCCGCGCGGGAAGGAAGCGCGTACGCACTCTTCGGCCGGGCGATGCGAAAGCATCGTTCAAAAGAAATGTGGTCACGGGAGGAGGATCCATTGTCTCAGGTCTCTAAGCAGCGCGTTCGCGCGCTGAAGCTCGGCGCGTCCAGCGGCGCCATGCTCATGGCGCTGGCGTTGGCCGGCGCCGCCGCCGCGCAGGAAACGCCGGCGCCCGCCGCCGACGACACCGCGGTCGAGGAAGTGGTCGTCACCGGCTTCCGCGCCAGCCTCGCCAACGCCCTGGACATCAAGCGTCGCGAAAACGACCTGGTCGACGTCATCAAGGCGCAGGACATCGCCGACTTCCCCGACCTGAACCTGGCCGAGTCGCTGCAGCGCGTGCCGGGCGTGTCGATCGACCGCGACGGCGGCGAGGGCCGCACGATCACCGTGCGCGGCCTGGGCCCCGACTTCACCGTGGTGCGCCTGAACGGCCTGGAAGCCCTGGCCACCACCGGCGGCAAGGACAGCTCGGGCGGCGCCAACCGCGGCCGCCAGTTCGACTTCTCGATCTTCGCCTCGGAACTGTTCAACAGCGTCACCGTGCGCAAGTCGACCTCGGCCATGAACGAGGAAGGCTCGCTGGGCGCGATCATCGACCTGCAGGCCTCCCGCCCGTTCGACTTCAGCGGCGCCGCCTTGAGCATGGGCGCCAAGATCGGCTGGAACGACCTGTCGCGGAAGAAGGACCCGCGCTTCACCTTCCTGGCCAGCAATCGCTGGGACACCGGCATCGGTGAAATCGGCGCGCTGCTCTCGGTGGCCTATGCCGAGCGCAAGACGCTGGAAGAGGGCTCCTCGACCGGCCGTTGGGAAAACCCCAGCGTGGCCTTCAACTCCTCGACCGCGTTCCCCTGCACGGGCGCGGCCTATAACCCGGTCAGCGGCCCGCCCCTGACCTGCGCCCAGATCGGCACCGTGGTGGGCGGCACCACGCCGACGACGACGGCCGCCGCCGGCACCGCCAACAACCTCTGGCACCCGCGCATTCCGCGCTACGGCCGCCTGCAATACGACCAGAAGCGCCTGGGCGTGACCGGTTCGCTGCAATGGCGCCCGACCGAGAACTCGACCCTGACCTTGGACGCCCTGCTGGCCAAGTTCACCAACAACCGCGACGAGACCTATCTGGAAGTCATCTCGTTCAGCCGCAGCGGCGCGGGCCTGCCGCAGACCGACGTGGTCAACTTCCAGGCCGACGACAAAGGCCACCTGATCAAGGGCACGTTCGACGACGTCGACGCCCGGGTCGAGTACCGCCACGACGACCTGAAGACCGAGTTCAACCAGTTCACCCTGACCTACGACACCAAGTTCGGCGAGGCTGGGCACCTGAACGTCGTCTATGGCCAGTCACGGTCGATCCAGGACAACCCGGTCCAGACCACGTTCTCGTTCGATCGCTACAACAGCGACAACTACAGCTACGACTATTCGCAGAACGACAAGCTGCCGAACTTCAACTACGGCTTCGACCCGACCAATCCGGCCAACTTCACCTACTCCGCCAGCAACGCCAACGGCGACGCGTCGCTGCTGCGCCTGCGGCCCAGCAAGGCGGTCAACACGTTCAAGACCTTCCGGGCCGACGTCGACTACGAGATCCTCGACGGCTTCAAGCTGCGCTATGGCGGCGACTACAAGGAATACGGCTTCTCCTCGTGGGAAAAGCGCCTGTTCTCGCGCAACCTGGCCGCCACCGGCACGACCTTCACGGCCGAAGCCGGCTTCCCGCTGCCGGCCGGCGTCACCGTCGCCGACGTCTCGCGCCTGATCACCGGCTTCGGCCGGGGCCTCGACCTGCCCTCCGGCGTGCCCACCTCGTGGATCGCGCCCGACCTGGACAAGCTGAAGAAGGCCATCGGCTACGACTGCAACTGCATCAACGCCAACGGCGACTTCCGCCTCAGCGTGCTCAACCAGCTGGGAGCCCTGCGCGCGATCACCGAGAAGGACACCGCCTTCTACATCCAGGGTGACTTCGACTACGACATCTTCAACATCCCGGTGCGCGGCAATCTCGGCGTCCGTTACGTGAAGACCGAGCAGGCGGCGACCGGCCACTACAACGCGGGCAACGTCGCCACGCCGGTGTCCACGCCGTTCGGCACGATTTCCGAGCAGGTGGCCACCGACGCCGTCCAAAGCGTCAGTCGCGAATACACCAACACCCTGCCGGCCCTGAACATCTCGGCCCAGCCGATGGAGAACTTCTTCATCCGCTTCGCCGCCGCCAAGGTGATGACGCGTCCGCAGCTGCAGAACCTGACGCCGGGCTTCACCGCCATGAGCCAGAGCAACCAGACCCTGACGCGCGGCAACCCGGATCTCGATCCGATGCTGGCCAATAACCTGGACCTCAGCTTCGAGTGGTATCCGGACAAGGAAACCCTGCTGTCGGCGGGCTTCTTCCAGAAGGACATCAAGTCCTACATCCAGCAAACGGCCGAGGTCATGAGCTGGTCCGAGACCGGGCTGCCCAACAACCTGCTGAGCAACGGCAACACCAGCGCCACGCCGTTCACGGTGACGACGAACATCAACAGTCCCGGCGGCAAGCTGAAGGGCTTTGAACTGAGCGCCCAGCGCCCGTTCACCTTCCTGCCGGCCCCGTTCGACAAGTTCGGCGCGATCGTCAACTACACCCACGTCAAGAGCGACATCGACTACATCATCAGGTCGCCGACCTTCGGCGGCACGCCCCGGGTCCAGACCGCTCCGGCGGTGCTAGTCACCCAGCCGCTGCTGAACCTGTCGCCCGACGCCTTCAACGCCACGCTCTACTACGAGAACGCCGGCTTCAAGGCGCGGATCTCGGGGTCTTATCGCGACCAGTACCTGATCCAGGTCGCCCCCTCGGCGACCAACAACAACGACGTGCGGATCAAGGAAAAGACCTTCAACCTCGACGGCCAGGTCAGCTACGAGTTCAACAAGTTCACGGTCACCTTCGAGGCGATCAACCTGACCGACCAGGAAGACAGCAAGGTCGACGACTCCACGCGCTTGAGCTCGGAAGAGTACGTCCACTACGGCCGTCAGTTCTATCTGGGCGTGCGGTACAAGTTCTAGATCGTCGCCTCACCGAAACGACGGAAGGGCGCTGGTGCGAACCAGCGCCCTTCTTCTTTGGTCCCTGTCCGCGTCGCGTCGGCGGAAAGCGGCTATCAGCTCGAGACGCCGTCGATCCAGGTCTGGCGCACGGCCAGCGCCTCGTCCAGCAGCACCAGGTCGGCGGCCTGGCCGGCCTGGATCGCGCCGCGCCGGCCCGCCAGGCCCAGGAAGGCGGCGGGGGCGGCCGAGGCGATCGCGACGGCGTCCTCCAGCGACAGGCCCAGCATCGTCATCGCGTTGCGCACCGCCCCGACCATGTCCAGGTCCGAGCCGGCCAGGGTGCCGTGGTCGTCGACGCAGACCCCGTCGACCACGCGGATATGGCGGCCCTGCAGGTCGAAGTTCTTGTCGCTCATGCCCACGGTCGGCATGGCGTCGGTCACCAGCATGAAGCGGTCCAGCGGCCGGGTGCGCAGGGCGATGCGCAGCACGGCGGGGTCCACGTGGCGGCCGTCGACGATGATCCCGCACCAGGCGGTCTGGCTTTCCAGGGCCGCGCCCACCACGCCCGGCTCGCGGCTGGTCAGCGGCGACATGGCGTTGAACAGGTGGGTGAAGCCGGTCAGGCCGGCGTTCAGCGCCTTGCGCGTCGTGCCGTAGGCGGCGTTGGTGTGGCCGGCGGCGACGATCACCCCGGCCTGGACCAGGCGGCGCACCATCTCCGGCGTGGTGGTCTCCGGGGCCAGGGTGACCAGGGTCTTGCCGCGCTTGAGCGAGCTCAGCAGCGCCACGGCCTTGTCGTCGAGGACGCGGAACTTGCTGGCGTCGTGGATGCCCTTGCGCTTGGCGTTGAGGAACGGGCCCTCGATATGCACGCCCAGCACGCCGGGCACGCCCGCCGCGATGGCCTGCTCGGTCGCCCGCATGGCCGCGTCGACCACGGCCAGGTCGTCGCTGATCAGGGTCGGCAGGAAGCCGGTGGTCCCGTAGGGACGGTGGGCGGCGCCGATGGCGGCGATCGCCTCCACCGTGGGCGAGTCGTTGAACAGCACCCCGCCGCCGCCATTGACCTGGGTGTCGATGAAGCCGGGGACCAGCAGGCCGCCGTCCAGGTCGTGGCGCGTGGCGTCGGCCGGCGTGTCGGCGGGGTCGAGGAGGCCCGCGATCCGGCCGTCGCGGATCGCCACGGTCTTGCCGTCGACGATTCCTTCCGGCGTCAGGACGCGGCCATTGACGAGAACAGACTGCATCAGACGGTTTCTGTGACCTTGTTGAGGTGCGGGGGGCTGTCGGGATCATAGCCGCGCGCCACCGACAGGGCGTTGGCCATGCGGTAGAAGCTCTGGATCATCAGGATCGGCTCGATCACCGGGTGGGCGGCGAGGGCGGGCAGAACGCCGGCGCCCGTTTCACCGGCCCCGGCCAGCAGCACGTCGCCGCCGCGCTCGGCCACGCCCTTGGCCATGGCGTCGACGCTGTCGCGGCTCTCGTCGTTCTGAGCGAACACCAGGACGGGGAAGCCCTCCTTCACCAGGGCCATCGGGCCGTGCAGCACCTCGGCGGCGCTGAAGGCCTCGGCGTGCAGGCCGCAGGTCTCCTTGAACTTCAGGGCCGCTTCCTGGGCGACGCCGAAGCCGACGCCGCGTCCCAGGACATAGAGGTTGCGGGCCAGCTTCAGGCGCTCGACCGCCGGGGTCCAGTCCAGGGTCCAGGCCTCGGCCAGCAGGGCGGGCAGGGTGGAAAGGGCGGCGGTCAGGTCGTCGTCCCCGGTCCAGGCGGCGACCAGCTGGGCGATGGCGGCCAGGGCGGCGATGTAGGACTTGGTGGCGGCCACGCTCAGCTCGGGGCCGGCGTGCAGGGGCAGGACCTCGTCGGCCAGGGCGGCCAGGGGCGAGGCGGTGTCGTTGACCAGGGCGATGACGAAGGCGCCGGCCGCCTTGGCGGCCTGGACGGAGGCCAGCAGGTCCGGGCTCTTGCCCGATTGCGAAATGGCCAGGTACAGCACCTCGCCCAGGTCCTGCTGGGCGAGGTACACCGAGCTGACCGACAGGGCGGCCGACGAGGTCAGCACCCCGGTGCGGGTCTCGATCAGGTACTTGGCGAAGGTGGCGGCGTGGTCCGAACTGCCGCGGGCGCAGGTGACGACGGCGCGGGGCGGCTTGGCGCGCAGGCGCTCGGCGATCTTGGCGGCGCGGGCGGCGTTGGCGCCCAGCTGGGCGGCGACCACCTGCGAGGCCTGGCCGGCCTCGAGGAACATGCGGGTCGATTCCGCCGTCAGGGGTCCACGCGCGGCGGAAGGGTCGGCGGGGGGGACGGATCGGGTCAAGACGTTGGCCTCCAAGGCGGGCGTTCCCTTCAGATAAGCGCGGGGCGGACCCCGTTCAGCACGAGCCCTCAGGAAAGGGCGTTCAGTTCGGCGACGAAGTCATAGGCGTCGCCGCGATAGTAGGACTGGGTCACCTCGACCGCCCGGCCGTCCTTCAGGAAGCCGCGGCGCTCGATCAGCAGGCCGGCGTCCTTGGCCGGGACGCCCAGGAGTTCGGCGTGCTCGGCGGTGAACAGCACCGCGCGCAGCCGCTGCAGGGCGCGGGCGGGGCGGTGGCCGGCGGCCTCCAGGGCCTCATACAGCGAGACGCCGACCGCCTCGGCCGACGGCAGGGCGAAGCCGGCGATGGTGGAGTATTCCACGGCCATCGGCGCGCCGTCGGCGTAGCGGATCCGCGCGAAGCGATAGACCGGGGTGCCGGGCGACAGGCCCAGGGTCAGGGACTCCTCCGGGGTGACCGAGCCCTCGGCCTTGCTGATCCACTCGCTGCGCGGGGTGCGTCCGCGCGAGATCATGTCCTCGGTGAACGACGACAGCTTGGAGAAGCTTTTTTCCACCCGGGCGGCGACGAAGGTGCCCGCGCCCTGGCGACGGGTCAGCAGGCCCTCGCTGACCAGGCCGTCCAGCGCCTTGCGCACGGTGATCCTCGAGATGCTGAACTCCTCGGCCAGGTCGCGTTCGGCCGGCAGGGCGTCGTCGGGCGACAGCACCTTCTTCTGGATGGCCTCGCGCAGGGCGCGCTGCAGCTGCTTGTAGAGCGGGGCATGGTCGTCGCCGGCCAGGCCGCCGATCTTCTCAGAAAACATCGCCAATTCCGCACCCCCGCTCAAAATCGCGCCACCCCGTGACCTTGGGGATAGCATATGACCATTTCCGTACCAATAAGAACCTGGTCTGGAATTGGTTCTTTTTTGGCCTTGTCATCCGACGAATTTCCGTCACAGTCGCCCTCCGAGGCCCGAGAAGTACCGCATTCTACGGATGTCCGCAGATAATTGGTATCAGATTGGACTTGGAGTTCGCTCCGAGCCAGAGGCCTGGAAAAGGGGAGAATTCGAAGATGAAAAGAATCCATAAAACCATACTGACCGCGTCCGCCAGCGTCCTGGCGGTTGCGCTGGCCGCGCCCGCCTTCGCGCAGGACTCCACGCAAGTCGACGAACTGGTCGTCACCGGCATCCGGGCCTCGCTGCAGGCGTCGGTCGAGGCCAAGCGTAACGCCAACGCGGTGATCGACGTGATCACCGCCGAGGACATTGGCAAGTTCCCGGACAAGAACGTCGCCGAATCCCTGCAACGGGTTCCGGGCGTCACCATCCAGCGCGAGTTCGGCGAAGGCGAGCGGATCTCGATCCGCGGCACCGCGCCGACCCTGAACCGCACCCTGCTGAACGGCCACGCGGTGGCCACCGCCGACTGGTTCATTCTCGACCAGTTCAAGGCCAGCCGCAGCTTCAACTACCTGATGCTGCCGTCGGAAATCGTCGGCAAGGTCGAGGTGTTCAAGAGCCCGATGGCCGACATCGACGAAGGCGGCGTGGGCGGCACGGTCAATGTGCACACCCGCAACCCGCTGGACCTGGCGCCGCTGTCGGTCTCCGGCTCGGTCCAGGCCTTCCATGACGAGAAGTCGGGCCATACCGATCCGACCGCCTCGGCCATGCTCAGCTGGCACAACGACGACAAGACCCTGGGCGTGCTGGTGGGCGGCATCTACGACAAGCGCCGCATCCGCCGCGACGGCATCGAGGTCCTGGGCTACCAGGCGGTGACCACCGCGTCGGGCGACGGCACGAACATCAGCGGCATCACCCCGGGCCAGACGGTCTACGCCCCCAGCCTGATCGGCTCGTCGCTGTTCACCCAGACCCGCGAGCGCAAGGGCGCCAACTTCGCCATCCAGTACGCGCCGACCGACAAGTTCGAGCTGAACCTGACCGGCCTCTATTCCAAGATGGACGCCGACAACTACAATCAGAACTACATGGCGTGGATCAGCCAGAAGATCGGCGCCCTCTCCACCTCGCCGGGCTCGCAGTTCAACATCACCCGCGTCGAGAACGGCACGGCCACCGCCGGCAACTTCAACGCCATCGGCGGCAACGGCGTGGTGTTCGACGCCATTGACCGCATCGCCCACACCAACGTCGGCTCGATCGATCTGGCCGGCAAGTGGCGTCCGGCCGACGGCTGGGAGTTCAGCGGCCGCGTCGGCTACACCAAGGCCAAGGGCGCCACCGACCTGCAGCCGTTCTGGGAGACCAACGCCCCGACCGGCCTGACCTACGACCTGTCGAACGGCCTGCCCAAGGTGGCCTTCACCAACATCACCCCGACCACGGCCGACGACGAGATGACGCTGGGCTGGGTGTCGGCCAACACCACGGTCAACACCGACGACGAGTTCTACACCTTCGTCGACGGCGAGAAGTTCCTGGACGGCGGCGTGTTCAGCTCGGTCAAGTTCGGCCTGAAATACACCGACCACGACCGCGACGTGGTGCAGACCTACGGCCAGCGTCGCGCTCTGTTCGGCGCCACGGCGTGCGGCGGCCATTCCTGCTCGCTGGCCGACGTGGCCAACGGCGTGACGCCGGGCGACTACCTGGACGGCATCAAGGGGCCGGGCGTGCTCAGCTCGTACCTGACCGCCAGCAAGGACAAGATCGAGGCGATCTACGCCGCGATGGGTCCGGCCACGGTCTATGATCCCAACAATCCCGACACGGGCGGCTGCATCGGCCTGGCCAACTGCAACCACTTCGGTCCGCTGGAAAGCTTCGACTTCAACGAGAAGACCTTCGGCGGCTACGTGATGGGCAACCTGAAGGGCGAGGGCTGGCGCGGCAATGTCGGCGTCCGCGTCGTCAACACCAAGATCGAGACCAACGCCTGGCGGGTGGGCGTGTCGGCCGGCACGCCGGGCGCCATCAACAACCCGTTCGGCCTGATGGCCCCGACCTCGGGCGAGAAGGAATACACCGACATCCTGCCGTCGGCGAACTTCTCGTTCGACGTCCGCGACGACGTGGTGATCCGCCTGGCCGCCGGCCGCGTCCTGGCCCGTCCGGACTACGCCCAGATGGCCGGCTTCACCTCGCTGACCGAGTCCCTGCTGACGGCCTCGGGCGGCAACCCGGACCTGGATCCCTATCGCGCCAACCAGTACGACGCGACGGTGGAGTGGTACTTCGCGCCGCAGTCGATCCTGTCGGTCGACTTCTTCTACAAGGACATCTCGACCTACATCGTCCAGGGCGCGACGGTCGAGAAGCTGCCGCTGCAGGCCGCCGCGACTGACCCGCGGGTCGTCAACCCGGCCAACAACTGCGTGCTGCAAAGCGCCGGCCTCTACAGCTGCGACTACAATGTCGGCCGTCCGGTCAACGTGGCGGGCGGCGAGACCAAGGGCTTCGAGGTCAACTTCCAGATGCCCGTCTGGAACGGCTTCGGCGTCCTGGCCAACTACACCTATTCCGACGCCAGCTCGTCGTCGGGCGTGCCGGTGCCGTCGAACTCGAAGAACATCTTCAACGTCAGCGGCTACTACGAGAACGAGCGCTTCAGCGCCCGCCTGTCCTACAACTACCGGTCCAAGTTCTTCGTCGACTACGACGCCGAGCGCGGCTACCGGCAGCTGTGGTCGGACTCGATCGCCTCGCTCGACGCGTCGGCCAGCGTCAACCTGACCGACCAGATCTCGCTCAGCCTCGACGCGGTGAACCTCACCGACGAGAAGCAGACCGACAACTACGACAACGACAAGAACCGTCCGGCCCGTATCTACAAGAACGGCCGCATGATCTTTGGCGGCGTCCGGTTCAAGTTCTAGCCAGCATGGACGGGGTCATTGGCATCCGGGCCGCGGGCCCCGTCCTTGTTTTCGAGATTGTCGCGTCGGAGGCGGCATGGTCCAGGATCGCTTCATGACCTGCCCGCCGCCGATCGCGACCCAAGTCCTCCTGACTGCAAGCATGGAGCTGGGGCGGAGCGGTAAAACGCTCCGCCCGCTTTTTGCTTCCAGAGCGTTTTCCGACGAAGCGGACGCCGGGTTCGTCGCCAGAAAATGCGTTGAAACAAAGAGTCGGCTGGTGAACGCCCCTTGATGATCTCCGCCCCGTCCTTCGCCCGCGCCGCCAAGAGCTTGGCCGGCGCCCTGTCGGTTTCGGCCGCGGTGCTGGCCTTCGCCGCGGCCGCCCGCGCCGCTGAACCGGCCCTGACCCTGACGCCCGCGCCCGCCCAGGCGGCGATGGGGCAGGGGACCTTCGCCCTGACCGCTCGGACCCGGATCTTCGTCGCCAAGGGCGATGTCGAGGCCCGCGTCGTGGCCAGCCAGCTTTCCGACATGCTGTTCAAGGCCCGGGGGCTCAAGCCCGCCGTGGTCGAGGGTCCGCCCCCCGCCGGCGAGGCCGCCATCGTCCTGGCTCGCGGCCCGGCCGGCGGCGACAAGCCGGAAGCCTACGCCCTGACGGTCGCGCCGGGCCAGGTGACGATCACCGCCGCCCGGCGCGCCGGCCTATTCTATGGCGCGGTCAGCGTCTGGCAGCTGGCCGTCCAGGACGCCGCCAAGGGCCCGGCCCAGCTGCCTGCCGTGGTCATCGACGACGCCCCGCGCTTTGCCTGGCGCGGCTTCATGCTGGACAGCGCCCGCCACTTCCAGAGCGTGGAGACGATCAAGTCGATCCTCGACGCCATGGCCGGCCACAAGCTGAACGTCCTGCACTGGCACTTGGTCGACGACCAGGGCTGGCGGCTGGAGATCAGGAAGTATCCGAAGCTGACGTCCGAAGGATCCTGGCGCGTGCCGGCCGGGGCGGCGGGCAAGGATCCCAGGACCGGCAAGGCCATCCGCTACCAGGGCTTCTACACCCAGGACCAGGTGCGCGACCTGGTCGCCTACGCCGCGGCGCGCGGGATCACCATCGTTCCCGAGATCGAGATGCCGGGCCATGCCCTGGCGCCGCTGGTGGCCTATCCCCAATTCGGCATGACCAAGGCCCCGCCGCGCGAGTCCATGGGCGACTGGGGCGTGTTCCCCTACCTCTACCGGCCCAGCGAGGAGACCTTCGGCTTCCTCAACGACGTGCTCGACGAGGTGATGGACCTGTTCCCGTCCGACTACATCCATGTCGGCGGCGACGAGGCGGTCAAGGACCAGTGGAAGGCCAGCCCCGAGGTCCAGGCCCAGATCCAGGCCCTGGGCGTCAAGGACGAGCACGGCCTGCAGAGCTGGTTCATCCAGCGGGCCGAGAGGCATATCAACGCCCGGGGTCGGCGGATGATCGGCTGGGACGAGATCCTCGAGGGCGGCCTGGCCCCCAACGCCACGGTGATGTCCTGGCGCGGGATCGACGGGGCGGTCGCCGCCGCCTCCCAGGGCCATGACGCCGTGCTGGCCCCCGACAGCACCCTCTACCTGGACCGCCGCCAGAGCGCCTCGGCCGACGAGCCGCCGGGCCGGATCAAGATCATCAGCCTCAAGGACGTCTACGACTTCGACGCCGCCCCGGCGGCGCTGACCCCGGCCCAGCGCGCCCATATCCTGGGCCTGCAGGCCACGTCGTTCACCGAGCACATGCGCACCGACGCGCGGCTGGAGACCATGACCTTCCCCCGCCTGGTCGCCGTGGCCGAGAACGGCTGGACCCCGGCGGCCCGACACGATTGGGACAGCTTCGCGGCCCGCCTGCCGGCCGAGATCGCGCGGCTGGACGTGCTGGGCGTCGCCCACGACACCGTGCCCTACGAGCCCCAGGCCACCCTGAGCCCGGCCGACGGCGGCCAGGTGTCGGTCGCCCTGGCCTCGGGCCTGGGCCTGGGCGAGATCCGCTACACCACCGACGGCAAGGCCCCGACCAAGACCTCGGACCGCTACGAAGCGCCCCTGGCCGTGGCGCCGGGCAAGACCGTCCGGGCCCGCACGTTCCTGGGCGACGACGCCCTGGGCCGGGTTCGCGACTATCCTGTCAGCCTGCTGGCGGCCCGGACGCGCGACAGTCACCAGCTGGAGCTCTGCGGGTCCGGTATCAACCTGTCGCTCGAGGACGACGCCCCGAAGGCCGGTTCCGGGAACGGCCCGCGCGCCGTGTTCGCGGTCGACCTGATGAACCCGTGCTGGGTGTGGAAGGGCGCCGACCTGTCGGCCGGCCTGGCGCTGACCGCCCGCATCGGCCAGGTCCCGTTCAACTTCCAGATCGGCGCCGACCGCGAGAAGATCCCGCTGCGCCCGCCCGCCACGCCGGCCGGCGAGCTGGAGGTGCGGATCGACGGCTGCGCTGGCGAGCGGATCGCCGTCCTCCCGCTGGGCGCCGCCGCGCGCGGGCCCGGCCTGGGGACGGTGTCCGGCGTCCTCCCCCGGCGCGCGGGCGTCCACGACCTTTGCCTGACCTTTACAGCGCGCACGGTCGAGCCGACGCTGGTGCTCGACCAGGTCACGCTGGCCCCGACCCAGACCAACACCTACTAGACCCCCAAGAAGCAGGAAGCGTATCGGTGCCCAATCTCGTACTGTCCTCGCCGCTCAAGGGCTGGATCGCCCCGCTGGACGAGACGCCCGACGCCGTCTTCGCCGAGCGCATGCTGGGCGACGGCCTGGCCATCGATCCCCTGGGCTCGACCCTGCACGCGCCCTGCGACGGGCAGGTGATCTCCGTGCACGCCACGCGCCACGCCGTCACCCTGCGGGCCGACAACGGCGCCGAGATCCTGATGCACGTGGGGCTGGAGACCGTCGGCCTGGGCGGCGAGGGCTTCGAGGTCCATGTCAAGGACGGCGATGTGGTGAAGGCGGGGGACAAGCTGATCAGCTTCGACCTGGACCTGCTGTCGCAGCGCGCCAAGAGCCTGATCACCCCGGTGGTGATCACCAATCCCGACGCCTTCCGGATCGTCCGCCGCGAGCAGGACCACGCCGCCGCGGTCGGCGACTTCCTGATGGAGCTGGCCCCGATCGGCGGGGCCGGCGCGACCCTGGCGGTCGCTGAGGGCGAGGTGTCGCGCGAGGTCGTGGTGCCGCTCCAGCACGGCATCCACGCCCGTCCGGCCGCCCGCATCGCCGAGAGCGCCCGCAAGTTCGCCTCGGACGTCGCCCTGGTCGCGGTCAACCGCCGGGCCAGCGCCAAGAGCCCGGTCGGGGTGATGTCCCTGGCCATCCGCCATGGCGACCGCATCAGCGTGGCGGCCAGCGGGCCGGACGCCGACTTCGCCGTGGCCGCCATCGTCGAGCTGATCGAGGGCGGCATGGGCGAGGGCGCGGCCCCGCCCCCGCCCGCCGCGCCGGCCCCCGTCGTGGAGGCCGTCCGCGTCGCGCCGCCTTCGGAGCCCGGCCTGCTGCGCGGCGTGATGGCCGCCCCGGGCCTGGCGATCGGCCAGGCCGTGCGCTTCGTCTCGGCCGATATCGCGGTGGTCGAGGCCGGCGCCGGGGCGGGCGTCGAGCGCGCCGCCCTCGAGGCCGCCCTGGGCCAGGTCCGGGCCCGGATCGAACAGGCGGCGGGGAAGGGTGACACGGCCCGCAAGGCCATCCTCGGGGCCCACCTGGCCTTCCTGGAGGACCCGGAACTGACCGCCGCCGCCCACCGGCTGATCGCCGACGGCAAGAGCGCGGGCTTCGCCTGGCGGCGGGCGGTCGGCGGCTATGTCGAGGCCCTGCGCGGCCTGGGCGACCGGCGGCTGGCCGAGCGCGTCGACGACCTGATCGACCTGGAGCGCCAGGTGCTGCGCGCCCTCAGCGGCGAGGAGGACGAGGCCCGCGCCCTGCCGCCCGGCGCCATCCTGCTGGCCGACGAACTGCTGCCCTCGCAGCTGATGGGCGTGGAGGCCGGCCAGGTGGCGGGCTTCTGCACCGCCAAGGGCGGACCGACCTCGCACGTGGCCATCCTGGCCGCCGCCATGGGCATCCCCGCCATCGTCGCCGCCGGCCCCGGCGTGCTCGAGGTCACCGAGGGCGCGAGCCTGATCCTCGACGCCGAGAACGGCAGCCTGCGCGTCGGGCCGGACGCCGGCCAGCTGGCCGCCGCCCAGACCGCCATCGCCGCTCGCCACGAGCGCAAGGCCGCCGCCAAGGCCGCCGCCCACCAGGAGAGCCGCACGGCCGACGGGACCCGCATCGAGGTGTTCGGCAATGTCGGCTCGCTGAACGACGCCCTGGCCGCCGCCGCCAACGGCGCCGAGGGCTCGGGCCTGCTGCGCACCGAGTTCCTGTTCCTGGAGCGCGAGACCCCGCCCGACGAGGACGAACAGGCCCGCCAGTACCAGGCCATCGCCTCGGCCCTGGACGGCCGGCCCCTGATCATCCGCACCCTGGACGTCGGCGGCGACAAGGCCGCGCCCTACCTGCCGATCCCGGCCGAGGAGAACCCGGCCCTGGGCCTGCGCGGCGTGCGGGTGTCGCTGTGGCGGCCGCACCTGCTGAAGACCCAGCTGCGCGCCATCCTGCGGGTCAAGCCGCTGGGCCAGTGCAGGATCATGGTCCCGATGATCGCCAGCCTCGACGAGCTGCGCGCCGTCCGCGCCGTGCTGGAGGAAGCCAAGCGCGAACTGCAGATCACCGAGCGCGTCGAGCTGGGGGTGATGATCGAGACCCCGGCCGCCGCCGTCACCGCCGACCTGCTGGCGGCCGAGGCCGACTTCCTGTCGGTGGGCACCAACGACCTGACCCAGTACGTGCTGGCCATGGACCGAGGCAATCCGGAGCTGGCCGCCCGCATCGACGCCCTGCACCCGGCGGTGCTGCGGATGATCGCCCAGACCTGCGCCGGCGCCGCCCGGCATCACCGCTGGGTCGGGGTCTGCGGGGGCCTGGCCTCCGACCTGGTCGCCGTGCCGGTGCTGGTCGGATTGGGCGTCACCGAGCTGTCGGCCACGGCCGCGACCGTGCCTGAGGTCAAGGCCCTGGTCCGCGCCCTGAACGTCGAAGCCTGCCAGGCCCTGGCCCGCCAGGCGCTGGACCAGACCTCGCCCGAGGCGGTCCGAGATCTCTGCAAGGCCTTCCACGCGAAGGTTGGAGCCTAAATCGATGAAGTCCCCGCTCGAATTCCTCCAGCCCCTGGGCCGCGCCCTGATGCTGCCGATCGCCGTCCTGCCGGTGGCTGGGCTGCTGCTGCGGCTGGGCCAGCCGGACCTGCTGAACATCGCCTTCGTGGCCGCGGCCGGCGACGCGATCTTCTCCAACCTGGGCCTGCTGTTCGCCATCGGCGTGGCCGTGGGCTTCGCCAAGGAGAACAACGGCGCGGCCGGCCTGGCCGGCGTGGTCTGTTTCCTGATCGCCACCGAGGGCGCCAAGGCCCTGCTGCACGTGCCGCCGGACGTCACGGCCGGCCTGATCAAGGCCCACGCCGACCTGGCCTCGGCCGCCTACAAGGCCAAGGCCCTGGCCAAGCTCAGCGTGCCGATCGGCATCGCCTCGGGCCTGGTCGGCGGCATGTTCTACAACCGCTTCTCGACCTTCAAGCTGCCCGAGTACCTGGCCTTCTTCAGCGGCCGGCGCTTCGTGCCGATCATCAGCGGCCTGGCCGGCCTGCTGATCGCGGTGCTGATCGGCCTGGGCTATGACGGCATCAACGGCGCCGTCGACGGGGCCAGCCGGGCCATCGTCGGCTCCGGCGAGTTCGGCCTGCTGGTCTACGGCTTCCTGAACCGGATCCTGATCGTCACCGGCCTGCACCACATCCTCAACAACATCGCCTGGTTCGTGATCGGCGACTATCACGGCGCGACCGGCGACCTGCGGCGGTTCTTCGCCGACGATCCCAGCGCCGGCGGCTTCATGAGCGGGTTCTTCCCGGTGATGATGTTCGGCCTGCCCGCCGCCTGCCTGGCCATGTACCACACGGCCCGGCCGGAGAAGAAAAAGGCGGTCGGCGGCATGCTGACCTCGCTGGCCCTGACCTCGTTCCTGACCGGCGTGACCGAGCCGATCGAGTTCAGCTTCATGTTCCTGGCCCCGCTGCTCTATGCGGTGCACGCGGTGCTGACCGGCGTGGCCATGGCCGTGATGAACGCCCTGGACATCAAGCTGGGCTTCACCTTCTCGGCCGGGCTGTTCGACTATGTGCTGAACTTCGGCAAGGCGACCCATCCGCTGTGGCTGCTGCCGCTGGGGGCGCTGTACGCCGGGGTCTATTACGGCCTGTTCCGCTTCTTCATCGTCAAGTTCGACCTCAAAACCCCGGGCCGCGAGGCCGACGATGTGGTCACGGCCGAAGCGGCGACCACGGGCGGCGGACGCGGAGCCGACTTCGTCCAGGCCCTGGGCGGGGCGGCCAACCTCGTGTCGGTCGACGCCTGCACCACCCGGCTGCGCCTGATCGTCGCCGACCAGGGCGCGGTCAACGAACCGGCCCTGAAGGCCTTGGGCGCGCGGGGGATCGTCAAGCCGTCGGACAAGGCCCTGCAGGTCGTGCTCGGCCCGATCGCCGACGGCGTGGCCGGCGAGATCCGCGCCGCGATGGCGGGCGGGGGAACCCCGGCTCCGGCCAAGCCCGTTGTGGCCAAGGCCGCCGCGCCCGTCGCCCTGCCGACCGCCGCCGACGACGCGCGGGCCGAGGCCCTGGTCGGCGCTTTGGGCGGCTTCGCCAATGTCGAGGCGGTCGGGGCCTGCTCCAGCCGCCTGCGGCTGGTGGTCCGCGACAACGCCGCCGTCGACGAGGCGGCCCTGGCGGCCCTGGACTCGCGCGGCGTGGTCCGGGTCGGCGCGCGGGCCGTGCACGTGGTGCTGGGCCCCGACGCCGAGCGGATCGGCGAGGCGGTGCGTTGCCTGCTGCCGGGGTGAGGCCATGAGCCAGACGATCAACGACATCCTGATCGTCGGCGGCGGCACGGCCGGCTGGATGACCGCCGCCTACCTGGCCCGGCGACTGGGCTCGACCCGGCCGGACGGCGTGCGCATCACCCTGATCGAGTCCAGCGAGATCGGCATCATCGGGGTGGGCGAGGGCACGTTCCCGACCATCCAGAACACCATGCGGACGCTGGGCGTCGACGAGGCGCGGTTCATGCGCGAGGCGGGGGCGGCCTTCAAGCAGGGCATCCGGTTCGTCGACTGGAAGACCGCGCCCCGGGACGGGGTCCACAGCCACTACTACCACCCGTTCGCCCAGCCCCGGCTGCTGAACGGCGGCCTGGACCTGGCGCCCTACTGGCTGATGGGCCAGGCGGGGGACATCCCGTTCTCCGACGCCGTCACCCTGCAGGACAAGGTCTGCGAGGCCGGCCGGGGTCCCAAGCGGCTGGACGATCCGCAGTACGGCGGGCCGATGGCCTACGCCTACCACTTCGACGCGGGCAAGCTGGCGGGCCTGCTGCGCGACGTCGGCAAGGCCACGGGCGTCCGGCACGTGCTGGGCAACGTGCTGGCGGTCAACAAGGCCGAGGACGGCTCCATCGCCTCGGTCACCACCCGCGAGCACGGCGACCTGACGGCCGACCTCTATGTCGACTGCACGGGCTTCGCCGGCGCCCTGATCGGCGAGGCCATGGGCTCGGCCTGGATCGACAAGGGCGACACCCTGTTCGTCGACCGGGCCCTGGCCCTGCAGGTCCCCTATGACCGCCCCGACGTCCCGGTGGCCACGACCACGATCTCGACCGCCCACGAGGCGGGCTGGACCTGGGACATCGGCCTGCCCGACCGGCGCGGCACGGGCTATGTCTATTCCAGCCGGCACACCACCGACGATCGCGCCGAACAGGCCCTGCGCGGCTATGTCGGCAAGGCGGGCGAGGGGCTGACGCCGCGGCTGCTGAAGCTGAAGGTCGGCCATCGCGACCGGCACTGGATCGGGAACTGCGTCGCGGTGGGCCTGTCCGGCGGCTTCCTGGAGCCGCTGGAATCCACCGGCATCGTGCTGATCGAGGCCGCCGCCTACATGTTGGCCCGCAACCTGCCGCGCCGGGGCGCGATGGAGGCCGCCGCCCGCCAGTTCAACGCGGCCATGACCGACCGCTACCTGCGGGCCATCGACTTCATCAAGCTGCACTACTGCCTGAGCCAGCGCACCGACAACCGCTTCTGGACCGACAACGCCGACCCGGCCTCGATCCCCGAGACGCTGCAAGATCATCTGGCGATGTGGAAACACCGGCCGCCCAACGTGTTCGACTTCCCGAACCTGCACGAGAGCTTCAAGTACTTTAACTACCAGTACATCCTGTACGGCATGGGGTTCGAAACCACCGTCGATCCGGCGGCGCACGTCCATGGCGACCTGGCCCGGGCCGACTTCGCGCGAGTGCGGGAGGCGGGACTGCGCGCCGCCGCCGGCCTGCCCGACCATCGCGCCCTGCTGACCGACGTCTATGCGCGCGGCTTCTCGACCCAGGCGCCCGACCTCGCCACGGCCGAGGCCGGCGAGGCGCCGCGGCGGTGAGCCCGCCCGCCTTCGCGCCGGGTCCCGACCCGCGCGCCGAGGCACCGCGGATCGGCCCGGGAAGGCCATGCGGTCCCCGCCTTGGCCGGCTGACAGCCAACACCTTCTTCCGCCCGGAAGTCTGACCTCGCCCGGCGCCAACGCTGTCAGGCGCGAAGAACCTTCAAGTCACGGCAGGCATGTCCAAGCCCTGGGGCGACGAACGGCCTAGCCTCCGGCCCGAACCTGGCGGTCCTTCCGCCGGGCCGACGGAGAGGGCGGGGCATGACCACAACTTCCAGCGAGCAGGACGGCGCCTCGCGGCGCGGCGTCGTCACCAGCGGCCTCAGCCTGGCCCTGGTGGCCGCCCTTCCGTCCCTCGCGCCGACCCCATCGTCCGCGGCGACGCCCAAGGCCTCGCCCAAATCCCCAGGAGACAGCAAAATGAGCAGCGGCTTCGTCACCACTAAGGACGGCACGCAGATCTTCTACAAGGACTGGGGCCCCAAGACCGCCCAGCCGATCGTGTTCCACCACGGCTGGCCGCTCAGCGCCGACGACTGGGACAACCAGATGATGTTCTTCCTGGGCGAAGGCTTCCGGGTCATCGCCCACGACCGCCGCGGCCACGGTCGGTCCAGCCAGACCGACACCGGCAACGAGATGGACACCTACGCGGCCGACGTCATCGCCCTGACCGACCATCTGGACCTGAAGAACGCCATCCACGTGGGCCACTCGACCGGCGGCGGCGAGGCCATCCACTACGCCGCCCGCGCCAAGCCGGGCCGGGTGGCCAAGGTGGTGCTGATCGGCGCCGTGCCGCCGATCATGGTCAAGTCCGACAAGAACCCGGGCGGCCTGCCGATCGAGGTGTTCGACGGTTTCCGCGCCGCCCAGAACGCCAACCGCGCCCAGTTCTTCCACGACGTCGCGGCCGGCCCGTTCTACGGCTTCAACCGCCCGGGCGCGAAGGTCTCGCCGGCCACGGTCGAGAACTGGTGGCGCCAGGGCATGATGGGCGGGGCCAAGGCCCATTACGACTGCATCAAGGCCTTCTCGGAAACCGACTTCACCGACGACCTCAAGTCGGTCGACGTGCCGGTCTTCCTGATGCACGGCGAGGACGACCAGATCGTGCCGATCGAGGATTCCGCCAAGCTGGGCATCAAGCTGCTCAAGCACGGCGCGCTGAAGACCTATCCGGGCCTGCCGCACGGCATGTGCACCACCCATCCGGAGATCATCAATCCGGACCTGCTGGCCTTCATCAAGGCGTAGGGTCGAATGAACTGGAGCACGCCTCCGCCGTTGTCATCCCGGCCGTAGCGAAGCGAAGAGCCGGGACCCAGGACCACCGCAGCGCGCCGGCCCTGGGTCCCGGACAGCCTCTGCGAGGCTTCCGGGATGACAACGGTTCAGGCGCCTTTTTCGTCTCCGGCGGGGTTGCGAAGCGGCGCGTGATGAGGGCTGTTTCCGGCGGCCTGGGGCCAATCGACATTCAGATATAACTCCGTCATTCCCGCCCGGAAATGAGGGGATACACCGGTACTGGCAAACCTTCGTCGCTGGCAGAACGCGGACCTTCGCCTCAGCCTAGACCGTATTGGCCAATCAAGCGCTGTCCGGCCTGAACCTCAACGCCTCGACGAGTTTGGAGAACGCTGGCGAGGCGTTTCGCCGGCTGGGGTAGTATAGATGATAGCCAGTGAAGGGGGGGCACCAATCCTCCAGCACCCGCACCAGGTCGCCGGAGGCGATGCTGGGCGCCGCAATGTCTTCGGGCATGTAGGCCAGGCCCAAGCCCTGCAGCGCGGAGTCGAGGCGCTGGCGGATTGTGTTGAAGACGAGTTGCCCGACAACCCGCACCCGGAGCTCGCGACCGTCTTTCTCGAACTCCCACGCGAAAATTCCGCCATGCGTTGGGAGCCGCATGTTGATGCAGTTGTGGTCCGTAAGATCTTGCGGCGTCAGAGGCGGCTTGCGTCCCTGAAAATAGGCAGGTGACCCCACCACGGCCATTCGCATGTTCGGGCCAATGCGCAGCGCGATCATGTCCTTTGCGACCTGTTCGCCAAGGCGTACGCCGGCGTCGAAGCCTTCGGCGACGATATCCACCATTCCATAATCAACGAGAATTTCCACGTTGATGTCGGGGTACTGCGGCAGCAACCTGGCGAGGCCTGGCTGAAGCACCGTCAGCGCCGCATGTTCGCCCGCTGTTATACGAATTGAGCCAGCAGGCTGTTCACGCAATTCGCTCAACGCAGAGAGGGCGTGCTGGATTTCCTCGAAGCGCGGCGCGACGGTTTCCAAGAGCCGCTCGCCCGCCTCTGTTGGCGCCACACTACGCGTGGTCCGGGCCAGCAGTCGGACACCTAGTCGGGCCTCAAGGGCTTTGATGGTCTGGCTCAGAGCCGAGGGGGAGACCCCCATCTTGGCGCTAGCACGCGTAAAGCTGCGCTCCTTGGCCACCAGCGCAAAGGCTGCGAGTTCATCAAAGCCCTGCGCCATTTGTAAGTCTCACTTCAAAGAGCATCCCGATTATCCCGCCTAATCGGGTTGGATGGCCAGGTCTATCTTTCTCGGCATCGCGAAGACCGGAGGCCCCTGCGTTGGTTGCTGGACGCGCGAACCCTCTTCAGACGAAAGGCGAGAGCATGGAGAAGACGAAGAGCGCGATCAGCCGCCGTGGCCTTGTTGGGCTCGCGACTGCGGGCATGGTCGTCACGTCCGCTGCATCGCCGGCCGCTGCCGCTTCCGCCCGGAAGCCCGCCAAGGGCGTTGGTCCGGGCCGGCGGCGTCTGGGTGCGCTGGAAGTCTCGGCCATTGGGCTCGGGGTCCAGAACAACTTCCGAAAGTACACGACCGAGACCCCTTATCGGCCTGAGCAGGTAGATCTTATCCGCGCGGCTTTCGACAATGGCGTGACCTTCTTCGACTGCGCGGAGGCTTACGGTCCGCACGAGTGCGAGCGGATCCTGGGCGACGCCATCCAGCCTTTCCGAGACGAGGTGGTGATCACATCGAAGTTTGGCTGGGACATCGATCTTGAGACGGGTCAGCGGCGGCCTGGGCTCAACAGCCGACCCGAGCACATCAAGCGCGCGGTCGAAGCCATGCTGCGGCGTCTGCGCACCGACAGAATCGACCTGCTGTATCAGCATCGCGTCGATCCGGCGGTGCCAATCGAGGATGTAGCCGGCGCGGTGCAGGGCTTGATGCAGGAAGGAAAGGTCAAGCACTGGGGCCTCTCCGAGATGGGCCAGGATACACTCCGCCGCGCGCACTCAGCTCTGCCCGTCACTGCTGTTCAGAACGAATACTCGATGCTGTGGCGCGGGCCAGAGCGTGACGTGATCCCCCTTTGTGAGGAACTCGGCATCGGCTTCGTTCCGTGGAGCCCCTTGGGTGTGCAGTTCCTTACCGGCTGGATCGACGCCAACACGCGCTTTGCGCCCGGGGACATCCGAGGTGTGGAAAGCCGCTTCGCGCCAGAAAACCTGCCCCATAATCTGAAGTTGGTGGAGCTATTGAAGCGGTGGGGCGAGCGCAAGCAAGCGGCGCCGTCGCAGATCGCGCTGGCCTGGCTGATGGCGCAAAAGCCTTGGATCGTTCCGATCCCTGGGACGACGAACGTCACGCACATGATCCAGAACACCGGGGCCGTGGCGGTTGAGTTTACGCCGGCCGAGCTGGCGGAACTCGATGGAGCGGTTCGCGAAATCGAGGTGCGCGGTCAGCGCTTGCCAGACGCGGTTCTGGCGCACTCGGGTCGGGAAGCTCCTCCTGCGGTGCGTCGATGAGGCCGTGGATGATAGCGACCCTCACGGCCGCATGTGTGGCTGGATCGGCGGTCGCGCAGACGCCCGCCCCGACTGTCGCGCCCGAAGACATGCGGTGGGCGGCCCCTGCGCTCGCCCGCTATACCGACGAGGTTCTGTTCGGGAGCGTCTGGCGCGGACCCGACTTGAGTCCTCGTGACCGAAGTCTAGTCACCCTGTCTGCTCTGGTCGTCGGCGGGAACACCGCGCAGATGACGAACCACCTCAACCGGTCTCTGGACAATGGGGTGAAGCCATATGAGATCGGCGGGCTCATCACGCACCTGGCGTTCTACTCGGGCTGGCCCAAGTCCGTTTCAGCTCTGGGCGTGGCACGGCAGGTGCTGGAGGCGCGGGGGCTGACGGCTGCCGATATGCAACCGCCCGCGCCCGCGCCGGGCGACGCGGACGGCCTGCGCGTCGTGCGCAGGGGAGCCGAACCGATCAGTCGCGGCCCAGCGAGTAGTTTTACGGGGGTCGTACAGGTCTCGGCGCCGTTCAGGGGGATCGGCGCCTCGCGCATAGCTGGCGCATCGGTCAGGTTTGAGGCCGGCGGCCGAAGCGCCTGGCACCGTCACGCGTATGGCCAGACCCTTGTCGTAACAGAAGGGTGCGGCTGGGGGCAGCGCGAGGGCGGACCTATCGAGACGATGTGCGCTGGAGATGTCGTGGTCACAGCGCCCGGCGAGAAGCACTGGCACGGCGCGACGGCGACATCCGCAATGTCTCACGTCGCCATTTCAGAGGGCGGTGTAGAGTGGCTGGAGCCGGTCGCCGAGGCTCACTATGCGGCCGGGCCGCGCTGAGATGGGGGCCGTCACTTGAAGTTCACCATGGTGCTGACATGCGTCGTCCTGGCGTCGACTCCGGCCACCGCTCAGGCGCCTGAGGTACAGGCCATGGCCTACGGCCCCCCCATCTCGGCCGATGAAGCCCTGGCCCTCATCCGCAGCGGGATCGACCAGAGCGTCGCCAAAGGGCTCAAGATGGCCTTCGCCGTGGTCGAGCCGTCAGGCGAACTCGTCGCCTTTGCGAAAATGGACAATGCTCCCTACGCATCGACCCAGCTCGCACAGCAGAAGGCTCGCACCTCCGCCCGTCTCAAGCTCACTACGGCGAATATGGAGGAGCGCGTACAGGGCGGGCGCACCGCGCTGATCACCTCGGACGAGGTGCTTGCCATCGGGGGTGGCGTCCCCATCGTCGCTGGAGGACGTGTGGTCGGGGCGCTAGGCGTGTCAGGCGCGACCGCCACCGAGGATGCGGCGCTGGCGGCGGCGCTCGTCGCCGCAAGGTAAGTTGCGTGCACGGCAGCCCCGGCGAACGCCCGTAACAGCTCGTGAGCAGGCATTGGCAAAGGCCACGTTTCTCGACCTTCAGACCGCTACCGCCAGCAATTGTCGGTCTCGGTGAACACACGCCCTTGTGGCGGGAACCTCTTTGTCGGCCGCGGGTGCGGTAGGGGCGAACCGCTGGCGGTTCGCTTGAGGCTCACGTGCCAGCTGAACCAGGGGCTCCCGCCACAAAGGCGGGAATGACGAAAGGTTTGGTGGTCTTCGGCTGAATGTCGATCCGGCCTAGAGATCGCTGACCGTCAGGATCGCGAAGTCCCAGCCGTCCAGCGTCACGACCCTGTCCGTAACCTCGGCGCTTCCGAACGCCGCGCCCTCCACCGCCAGGCCGTCCGGCAGGACGTAGCGCACCGGCTCGCGGCCGAAGTTCAGCAGCACGACAATCCGCTCTCCCCGGCGATAGGCGAAGATCTGTGGGTGATCGGGGTCGAGGTCGCGGTAGTCGCCCTCGCGCAGGTCGACCGACTCTCGCCGGAAGGCGATCAGGGCGCGGGTGTGGGCCAGCACCGAGTCCGGCCGCGCCGCCTGGTCCGCCGCGTTGATCGCCGCGGCGTTGGGATTGACCGCCAGCCAGGGCCGGCCCGTGGTGAAGCCGCCGTTCGGACCGTCCGTCCACTGCATCGGCGTGCGGCTGTTGTCGCGGCCCATGGCCCGGGCGTTGGCCAGGTACTCCTTCTCCGACACCCGGTGGCGCACGTCGCGCCAGCGGCCGGCCACCTCCAGGTCGTCGAAGTCGTCCAGGGTCTGGAACGGATAGTTGGTCATGCCCAGCTCCTCGCCCTGGTAGAGGAACGGCGTGCCGCGCTGGGTCAGGATCAATGTGTTGACGGTTTTGGCGGAACGCTCGACCCAGGCCGGATCGTCGTCGCCGAAATGCGAGACCGAACGCGGATTGTCGTGGTTGGACAGGAACACCGTGTTCCAGCCGAACGGCCCGGCCGCCTGGTCCAGCTCGGTATAGAGCGCCTTCAGCCGGGGCAGGGTCCAGGTCGTCTTGCGCCAGCCGTCGATGTCCATCCGCACGATGTCGAAATTGAACACCAGGTCCAGCTCGCGGCGGCGGCTGTCGATCAGGTCGCGCGCCTGGTCGGGGCGGACCCCGAAGGCCTCGCCGACGGTCATCGTGTCGTAGCGGTCCAGAACCTCGCGGCGCATTTCGCGCAGATAGTCATGCAGCCGGGGCCCGGCGGCGTAGACGAACTGCGGCGCGCGCAGTTCGTCCGGCGTCAGGTCCGGCAGGCCGGGCGGCTTGGCGATGAACGGGATGACGTCCATCCGGAAGCCCGACACGCCCTTGTCGAGCCAGAACCGCATCAGGTCGTGGACCTCCTGCCGGACCTTGGGGTTCTCCCAGTTCAGGTCGGGCTGCTTGGCCGCGAAATAGTGCAGGTAGTACTGGCCGGTCGCCTCGTCGAAGGTCCAGGCCGGGCCGCCGAAGAAGGCGGCGTAGTTGTTGGGCGGGCCGCCGCCCAGGTCGGCCGCCTTACCGTCGCGCCAGATGTAGTAGTCGCGATAGGGGTTGTCGCGGCCCTTGCGGCTCTCGACGAACCAGGCGTGCTCGTCGCTGCTGTGGTTGACCACCAGGTCGATGATCAGCCGGATGCCGCGGGCCCGCATCCCGGCCAGCATGGCGTCGAAGTCGGCCATGGTCCCGAACTGGGCCATCACCTGGCGGTAGTCGCGGATGTCGTAGCCGTTGTCGGCGTTGGGGCTGTCGAAGTGCGGGCTGAGCCAGACGACGTCGACGCCCAGGTCCTTCAGATAGTCCAGCCGCGCCGTGATCCCCGGCAGATCGCCGATCCCGTCGCCATCGGTGTCGAGGAACGAGCGCGGATAGATCTGGTAGACGACGGCGTCCTTCCACCAGGGGCGGGGGGCGGGTGTGGGATCGGCGCTCACGACAGGACTCCGCTCGGGCGACTCGCGCCGACGCTAGCCGCCGGGCGCGCGGCTGGCGACCGCCGACGCCTTGCGTCGTCGTTTTCGGACGCTAAAGTGGTGTTGTTCATCAAGGCGTAATTGAGATTGTCTTCGGCTTGAAGGGAGGTCTCGATGTCGTTCAAGACCGAGCTGGCGATGGCGCGCGAGGACGCCAAGCTGGTGCAGGCGCGCCGTGACGAGGAGCAGGCCCGACAGGCCGAGGCCGCCCACGTCATGGCGACCGACCCGGACCGCTACTGGGCGCGCTACTACCTGACCGACGATCTGGTCATGCAGGCCATCCGAGGCAGCGGCAGCTTCGCCATCAGCCTACCGGCCACGGCCTTCGGTTCCCAGACCGCCGCCCGCCTTGACGAATTCCGTGACGCGGGCGCCGAGGTCGATGTGCTCGAAACCAAGGTCCCCGTCGTCAACGGCGGCGACACGATCCTCGTCAAGCGCGTCACGATCCGCTGAGGGGCGCGACGGCTGTCCGCGAGCGAGGTCGAGTTTTCTGGGGTTAGTGGCGGAGAGGGTGGGATTCGAACCCACGGTGCCCTTCCAGGCACGCCGCATTTCGAGTGCGGTACATTCGACCACTCTGCCACCTCTCCAGGGGGTCTTCGCAGGCCGCCCGGAGGCGTGCCTTGAGTGAGGGCGGGATACCTAGCGGCGTCGTCGAAAGAGCGCAAGAGCCTGTGACAAGCTTTTGTGTCGCGGGCCGCGGTTTCCGGCCGGGAGGCCGCCGGGCCTCAGGCCTTGGGGTAGAGAACCATCTGGGTGCAGCGGAAAAGGGCGATGGTCTTGCCGGTGGCTTCGGCGGTGACGATCGCGTCCCAGACCTGGGTGTTGCGGCCGCCGTGGACCAGGCTCGCCTCGCAGGCCACGCCGCCGCCCTCGCGCACCGTGCCCAGGAAGTTGGACTTCAGCTCGATGGTGGTGAAGCCGCTGGCGCCGTCGGGCAGCGACACCACGCAGCCGTAGCCGCAGGCGCTGTCGGCCAGGGCGATGACGCTGGCGGCGTGCAGGAAGCCGTTGGGGGCCATGTGGTGCTTGGCGACGGTCATGCGGCCGGTCACGCAGCCGGGGACCGCCTGCGTCCATTCCAGGCCCAGCAGGCCCGGCAGCTTGCCGGCCTGGGCGGCGGTCAGTTCGGCGCTCTTGTCTTCGGCCACGGCGGCGTCTCCCGGTTCGTCAGCGTCAAGTTCTTCGCGTGCGAAGCATCTAGGCGCGTGGCCGGGGCGAGGCAAGTCCGTTTTTAAATGGAACTGAGGTCGACGGGGTGGAAGCGCTTGCCGTCCTCGCCTTGGGGCGGCAGGCGGAAGGCGCGGATCCCGACCTGCAGGGCCGGCGCGGCCAGGGGGCCGGGCGTGGCCAGGACGGCGGCGCGGCGGGCGACGAAGGCCTCGGCCGGCACGGCGTCGCCGGCGTCGACGTTGCGGGCCTTCTGGTCGCCGACGGTGGTGTTCCAGGCCTCGGCGTCCGCGCCGGTCCGGCCGACCAGCAGGCGGGTCTCGGGCGGCAGGCCCAGCAGCCGGCGGGCGGCGGCGTGTTGTCCGGCCGCGTCGGCGCCCGGGGCGGCGCTGTCGTCCAGGCCCTGGTCCGGCGGCAGCAGGGCGGAGCCGGCGAAGACCACGTCGCCGACCTGGTAGGCGGTGGCCCCGGGCAGCCGGCCGGGCAGGGCGATGGCGGTGATCTCGATCCCGCCCATGGGCAGGGCCTCGCCGTCCTGGGCCAGCTTGTCGAAGTCCCAGCCGTCCAGGTCGACGCCGTCGCTCCCCAGCACGGGGACCAGGCGCCTGAGGCTGTCCAGCACCGGGGCGCCGATGCAGATCGAGGCGCCGGTCTCGTACTTCAGGTGGCCGGCGGCCGACAGGTGGTCGGTGTGCAGGCCGGTCTCCAGGATCCAGGTCGGCCCCAGGTCCTTGGCGCGGACGTCGGCGATGATGGCGTCGACGAAGCGGGTGTCGACGGCCTGAGTCAGGGGATCATAGTCGAGGACGGGGTCGACGAAGGCGCAGAGCTGGGTGGCCGGATCGGCGATCAGATAGGTCACCCGCCCGGTGGCGGGGTGGTGGAAAGCGGTGATTTCCGGCTGCATAGATCGGTCCGATGACGCCCTGAGGCGGGCACCTTGACCGCAAGCTCTTAAGTATCGGCGAACAAGACCAGCCGGTTCGCCCCCGAGGCGATAGGTCTCAGGCGCTGACCCCGCGCCTGACGCGCTTTAGGGCCGCGTCGCCGCCGCGCAGCTCTTGTCGCCGCGCATCTCGGTGACCCAGACCGGCTCGACATAGCGGTCGCCGTCGCGGAAGCCGGGGGCGCAGCCGTCCGGCGTGTCGGACTTGGAACGTCCGCCGCCGCCGCGCATGTCCAGCGACAGGGCCAGGGACTGGGACGTTCCGCCGCGCGGACCCCAGCCGTAGCCGTATCCGCCGCCATAGCCGTCGTAACCGTAGCGGCCGTGCTTGCCGAAGTCGGTCTGGCTGACGGCGACGCCCAGGGTGCCGGTCTCGCCGATCGGGATCAGGCTGGAGACATAGCCGCTGCGATAGCCGCCGGTGCCGACGCTGACGCCCATCTCGCCGTGGACCTGGCGCTTGCCGTCCTTGTCCAGCGGATAGCCGTTGACGTCGAGCGCCGGGCGCGCGGCGTAGTCCAGGCCGCCGGCGCTTCGCGCGACCGGCGGGGACCCGGCCAGCCAGGCGGCGACCTGGTCCTCGGTGCTGATCGGCTTGGCGACGCGGTCGGCCTGCGCCTGGGCCTGGGCGTCGGCCTTGGCCTTCTCCAGTTCGGCCTCGGTCGGCGGCCGGGTGGCGCGGGCGGCGGCGGTGGTCACGACCTCGTCGTCGGCCGAACGGGCGAGCGCGGCGCCGGGGGCCGTCAAGGGCAGGGCCAGGAGGGCGGCGGCGAGGACGATGCGGGACGCGAACATGGACGAAACCTCCGACCCCGTCACACTGGGCGCGATCTGTAACCGAATTAGGGCCTGAATGTATCGGCGTAGCAAGGTCTAGCTGGGGACGCCGTCACAGCGCTTCAAGGGCGGCTTCCAGCGCCGCCATGTCCGGCGGCATGGGGGTCTCGAACCGCAGGGTTTCGCCGGTGATCGGGTGGACGAAGCCCAGCACGGCGGCGTGCAAGGCTTGGCGCGCGAAGCCGATTTCGGTCAGGGCCGCCTTCACGGGCGCGGCTGGTGCGCCGGCGCCATAGACCGGGTCGCCCAGGCAGGGGCTGCCCTTGCTGGCCATGTGCACGCGGATCTGGTGGGTGCGGCCGGTCTCCAGCCGGCAGGCGACCCGCGCGGCCAGGGGCTTGTTGGCGGCGCCGAACGTTTTCTCGACGCGATAGTGGGTGACCGCCTCGCGGCCGCCGGTTTTCAGCACCGCCATCTTCTTGCGGTCGTGCGGCGAGCGGCCCAGGCGGGTCTCGATGGTCCCGGCCGGCGGATGCGGCGCGCCGCGGGTCAGGGCCAGGTACATGCGGTCGATGTCGTGGGCGGCGAACAGGGCCGACAGCCCCTGGTGGGCGGCGTCGGTCTTGGCCGCGACCATCACCCCGGAGGTGTCCTTGTCCAGCCGATGGACGATGCCCGGCCGCGCCACTCCGCCGATCCCCGACAGGCTGGTCCCGCAGTGGAACAGCAGGGCGTTGACCAGGGTGCCGGTCTCGCAGCCGGGCGCGGGGTGGGCGGCCATGCCCGGCGGCTTGTCGACGACGATCAGGTGGGCGTCCTCGTAGAGCACGCTGAGCGGGGTGTCCTCCGGCTCGGGCTCGGCGGCGACCGGCGGCGGAACGAGCACCGCGTAGACCCCGGCCGGGGCCTTGGCCTTGCCGTCGGCCATCGGGCGCGGCGCGGCGCCCTCGACGACCAGCGACACCTGGCCGGCGGCGATCAGGGCCTGCAGCCGGGCCCGCGACAGATCCGGCGCGGCGGTCGCCAGGGCCTTGTCCAGCCGCTGGCCGGCCAGATCCGGGCCCAGCGCGATCCGCACGACCGCGCCGCCGCCGGCGATGCCCGATCCGGGGACGTCCAGGTCGTCGACCTCGTCGTCGACGAGCGGCGGGATCGGGTCGGGCGGCGGGATCAAGGCGTGTTCATGGCTCCGTCATGGGTCTGTCGTACCGCCGACACCGCCCGCGCCTAACGGCTCAGGTTCTTGTCTTGCGCCCGAAGGGGATAGTCGATGCGCGTGTTCCACACCACCTTGCTGATGACGGCCGTCAGCGGCCTGGCGCTCTGCGCCGGCGCGGCCCACGCCGCCGAGCCCGGCGCTCCGCCCGCGGAACCGGTCGACGGCCAGGTCGAGGAACTGATCGTCACCGCCCAGAAGCGCGAGCAGAAGGCCCTGGACGTGCCGATCGCCCTGACGGCCTATTCGGGCGCCATGCTCGACAGGCTGGGCGTACAGGAGTTCGACAAGCTGTCGGCCTTCGTTCCCGGCTTCCAGGTCCAGAACCAGTCGCCCAACAACCCCGGCTTCGTGATGCGCGGCATCACCTCCGACAGCGGCGAGGCCACGGTCGAGCCGCGAGTCTCGGTGTTCCAGGACGGCGTCTCGATCTCCAAGTCGCGTGGCTCGTATGTCGAGCTGTTCGACGTCCAGCGCATCGAGGTGGCCAAGGGGCCGCAATCGACCCTGTTCGGGCGCGGCGCGATGATCGGGGCGGTCAACATCATCCAGAACAAGGCCGATCCCCGCGCCCTGGACTGGCGGGTCGGGGCCGAGCTGGGCGACCATGGCTATGGCCTGTTCGAGGGCATGGCCAACGTGCCGCTGAGCGACACCTTCGCCCTCCGCCTGGCCGGCCGCTACAAGGAGCGCGACGGCGCCATCGAGAACCTGCTGGGCGGCCGCAACCTGGGCTCGACCGACACCGGCGCCCTGCGCCTGTCGGCCCACTGGTCGCCGACGGCCAAGCTCGACGCCGACCTGATCCTCAACTACGAGGCCGACCATCCGACCGGCACGGCGTTCAAGTCCAACAGCTTCAACCCGACCAACATCGCCACCGGCCAGGCCCTGGGCGACCGCGACCCCAACAGCCCGGCCGGCCTGTCCAGCGGCTACGGCTTCGAGGGCGGCGCGTCCCTGGGCCTCAAGCGCTTCGTGCAGGGCGCGACGGCCCTGGTCGACTACCGCTTCAACGACGCCTGGAGCCTGTCGTCGATCACCGCCGCCCGCCACTTCGCCAGCGACGAGGTGTTCGATCCCGACGGCTTCTCGCTGCCCATGTTCGTGTTCGCCGAGGACGCGCGCGGCCGGCAGTACAGCCAGGAACTGCGCCTGAACCACGACGACGGCGGCAGGGTCAGCTGGTTCGGCGGCGTCAGCTATTTCGACGAGGAGGCCCGGACCCGCGTGCCGCTGCAGTTCGACGAGTGCTACGCCCTGGCCCTGCTGACCGGCCAGTTGACCAAGCCCAATCCCCAGCCCACGGCGGTGCTGACCAACACCGCCTTCCTGTCGGCCCTGGTCACCGGCCTGACCCGGGGCGCGGCGACCGGCGCGGTCGCCCAGGGCATCGCCAGCAATCTGGGCGTCCACACCGAGCAGTTCACCAACTACGGCGCGACGAAATCGTGGGACGTCTATGGCGACGCCACCTGGCATGTGACCGACCGCTTCGAGCTGTCGGCCGGCCTGCGCTACACCAATGACGACAAGTCCAGCGGGATCGCCTCGCAGGTCAGCCAGCGCTCGATCCTGGGCGGGACGATCGGGGCGCTCAGCCAGCCGGCGGCGACGCGCCAGGCGATCCTCGGCGCCCTGGCGGTTCCGGGCGCGGCCAACATCCCGACCTCGGCGGCCTATCCGATCCCGATGTTCGGCCTGTTCGCCCAGCCGACCACCGGCAACGGCCAGGTCTCGACCCAGGACTTCACCGACGACGGCCTGACCTGGCGCCTGGTCGGCCGCTACCAGGCGACGCCCGACGCCAGCCTGTACGCGTCCTACGCCCGCGGTCGCCGTCCCAAGGTGCTGTCCTCGGCCGCGCCCGTCGCGCCGATGTCGCCGGGCAAGTTCACGCCGGTGGCGGCCGAGACCGTCGACAGCTACGAGGCCGGCGCCAAGAGCCGCCTGCTGGACGGACGGCTCCATGTGGAGGGCGCCGTCTACTTCTACAGCTACGACAACTTCCAGACGACGGTGCAGGACGGCGCCCAGGTCATCACCACCAACGCCGGCAAGGCCGAAAGCTACGGCTTCGAGGGCCAGGCCACCTGGCAGGCGGCCAGCTTCGCCGAGGTGTTCGCGACCTACGGCTACAACCACGGACGCTTCAAGGCCGGCATCCGCGACGGCAACCGCTTCCGCCTGTCGCCGGACAACAAGGTCTCGCTAGGCGCCAGCCTGCACGCCGACCTGCTGAACGGCCGCTTCACCTTCACGCCGATCTACGCCTGGCAGTCCAAGACCTTCTTCGACGACGACAACGACATCCCGGCCCTGCAGAAGAACAACCTGATCCCCGACCTGGTGCAGGACGAGTTCCAGAAGAGCTACGGCCTGCTGGACCTGCGCCTGCAGTACCAGCCCTCGTTCGCCCGCTGGACGGTCGGGGCCTTCGTGACCAACGCCACCGACGAGAAATACGTCAAGGACGCCGGTAACACCGGCGACGGCTTCGGCATCCCGACCTTCATCGCCGGCAATCCGCGCTATTACGGCGTGACCTTCTCACTGCGGCGCTAGGCGCCCGATCGCCCGGAGGACAGGCGCGGACGCCTGTCCTCGACGGCCTTGGCTGGACAGACATCATCATTCCGCTGTTGTCTCTGCGTCGACGCGCGAGACGACCAAGCGGCGCCCTCGGGGAGTTGAGCATGACCATCGACAGACGCAGGGCCCTGGCCCTTTTCGGCCTGGGCGGCGCGAGCGCGGCCGGCGAGGCCATGGCGGCCGCCCCCCGGAAGCTGTTCGCCGGCCGGGCCGCGTTCCTGCACGGCGTCGCCTCGGGCGACCCGCTGGAGGACCGGGTGGTGCTGTGGACCCGGATCACGGCCGAGGCGACGACCGCCCCGATCGCGGTGCGCTGGGACGTGGCGACCGATCCCGGCTTCAAGGCCATCGTCCGCCAGGGCCAGGCCACGGCGACCCCGGCGCGCGACTACACGGTCAAGGTCGACGTCACCGGCCTGAAGCCGGCGACCGACTACTTCTATCGCTTCCGGTACGTCCGAAACGGCAAGCCGTTCGGCAAGGCCGCCGGCGGCCGCACGCGCACCCTGCCCAAGGGCCAGGTCCGCGACGTCGTCCTGGCCGTGGCCTCCTGCAGCCTCTACCCGAACGGCTATTTCAACGCCTATGACGCGATCGCCAAGTTGCCGCGCGTCGACGCCGTGCTGCACCTGGGCGACTACATCTACGAGTACGGGGCCGCGCCGGACGACTACGGCATGGCCTCGCCGACCGCCAAGACCCGCGTGCCCGACCCGCCGCGCGAGCTGCTCAGCCTGGCCGACTACCGCCGCCGCCACGCCCTCTACAAGACCGACCCCGCCCTGCAGGCCGCTCACGCCCGCGCGCCGTGGATCGTGGTCTGGGACGACCACGAGACCGCCGACAACAGCTGGATCGGCGGGGCCGAGAACCACCAGCCCGCCACGGAGGGCGACTGGGCCAAGCGCAAGGCCGCCGGGATCAAGGCCTATTACGAGTGGATGCCGATCCGCGAGCCGGCGCCCGGGACCCTGCCCGAGGCCTCCTGGCGCCGCTTCCAGTTCGGCGACGTCGCCACTCTGATGATGACAGAGACCCGGCTGACGGCCCGCACCCACCAGCTGGACTACGCCCACGACCTGCCGGTCAAGGACGGCAAGCCCGACTTCACCGCCTTCGCCGCCAAGCTGGCCGATCCCGACCGCCGGATGATGGGTCAGGGCCAGGAGCAGTGGCTGGCCCGCGAGGTCGACGCCTCGATGAAGGCCGGCACGGCCTGGCAGGTGCTGGGCAACCAGGTGGTGATGGCCCGGGTGGTCCCGCCCGACCTGAAGGCGACCATGGGCGAGGCGGCCTATGCGGCCCTGCTGGCCAAGCTGCCGGACTACGTCGCCAAGCCGGTCGAGCAGAGCCGCGGCCTGTCCCAGGCCGGCGCGCCCGGCAACCTGGACGCCTGGGACGGCTATCCGGCCGACCGGGCCCGGGTCCACGACATCTTCAAGGCCTACAAGGCCCGGCCGATCGTGCTGTCGGGCGACAGCCACGCGTTCTGGGCCAACGAGCTGTGGGATGACGCGGGCGCCGCGCGGGTGGCGGCCGAGTTCGGCGTCACCTCGGTGACCTCGCCCGGTTACGGCGACTACCTGCCCGGCGCGCCGTTGGACCAGGCCTATGTGGCGCGCAACAAGGAGGTGAAGTTCACCGACCAGGCCGCCAAGGGCTTCCTGCTGCTGACCCTCGAACATGGCCGGGCGACGGGCGAGCTGATCGCCGTGTCGACCATCCTGGATCCCCAGTACCAGACCCGGGTGCTCAAGCGGTTCGTGGTGACCCCGGGCGACGGCGGCGGGGTCAAGGCGCTGGCGGAGGGGTGAGGAGGGTTGGACCCAAAGCCCGCCTGACGTTGTCATCCCGGCTGTAGCGAAGCGGAAGGCCGGGATCCAGGTGAACCGCACCGCATCGGCCCAGTCCCCTAGGTCCCGGACAGCCTCTGCGAGGCTTCCGGGATGACAACGAGCCTGGCGTCGGATCTCGTTCGGATCGTGCGGCGCTCGACGCGGAGGCGTCCCCCTATCGCCGCTCCAGCGCGATCCGCACGCCGAACGCCACGAACACGCCGCCGGTCACCCGGTCCAGCCATTTGACCACCCCGGGGCGCCTCAGCGCCCGGGCGATCGGGGCGGTGGCCAGGATCAGGCCGCCGGCCCAGGCCAGGCCCATGACCACGTGCATCGAAGCCAGCAGCAGGCCGAAGGCGGCGGGGTTGGCGCCGGCCGGGATGAACTGCGGCAGGAACGACACGTAGAACACCCCGACCTTGGGGTTCAGCAGGTTGTTCCAGAACCCCTTGGCCAGGGCCGCGGCCAGGCCGCCGGCCGGCGGCGCGGCGTCGGCCCCGGCCTCGAACCGCTGGCGCGGCCGGCGCAGCAGGGTGACGCCCAGCCAGACCAGATAGGCCGCCCCGGCCCACTTCAGGATCGTGTAGGCGGTCTGCGAGGCGGTCAGCAGGGCCCCGGCCCCGAACGCCGCCGCCGCGCCCCAGGCCAGGCAGCCCAGTCCGATCCCGACCGCCACGGCGCTCGCCCGTCGCCAGCCCTCGGCGGCCGCCGTGCGCAGCACCAGGGCGGTGTCGAGGCCGGGCGTGAGGGTCAGCAGGCCCGCGGCCAGGGCGAAGGCGATCAGGGTTTGGGCGGTTGTCACGGCGCGATCTCCACGCGATCTGCAAATCCCGTCGCCATCGGCTGGACGCCCCTGGCCGAGGGTGGCGGCATGAGAAGAGCCCTAAGCCTCGCGTTCGACCAGCCGGTCGTTCTCCCAGACGCGGTAGAAGCACGAGCGGAAGCCCACGTGGCAGGCGCCGCCGTCGCCTTGCGGGCGGACCTTGATCAGCACCGCGTCCTGGTCGCAGTCGATCCGCAGCTCGGTGACGACCTGCAGCTGGCCGCTGGTCTCGCCCTTCTTCCAGAGGCTGTTTCGCGAGCGGCTGAAATAGTGGGCGATCCCGGTGTCGAGGGTCAGCTTCAGGGCCTGGTCGTCCATCCAGGCGAACATCAGGATCTCGCCGGTGTCGGCGTGCTGGGCGATGGCGGCGACCAGGCCGTTGGCGTCGAACCGCGGCGTGATGGCGGCGCCGCGCTCCAGGGCGGCCTTGTCGGCGGCGGCGGGGAAGATCTGGGAGGTCATGCGACGACATATGGCGCCCCCTCGCCGGGCGTCAAAGCGTGGATCAAGGAACGGGTCGCGGCGCTGGACTCTTGGGCGCGGCCCTGGGCCGAGCGTTCCCGCCTCAACGGCTGGGCCTACGAGTTCCTGCTGTTCGGGCTCAAGCAGGCCTGGGCCTGCCTGTTCGGCGCGCTGATGCTGGCCCTGATCGTCGGTACGCACCTATTCTGGCCATCCGGCGCGCCGCTGGCCCGCTACGACGTTCTGGTCCTCGCCGCCCTGGCCATCCAGGTCGCCCTGCTGGCCCTGAAGCTGGAACGTTGGGACGAGGCGGCGGTGATCGGCGTCTTCCACGTCGTCGGCACGGTGATGGAGGTGTTCAAGACCGCCCACGGCTCGTGGATCTATCCGGAACCCGGCCTGCTGAAGATCGCCGGCGTGCCGCTGTTCAGCGGCTTCATGTACGCCTGCGTCGGCAGCTACATCGCCCGGATCTGGCGGCTGATGGACTTCCGGTTCACGGGCTATCCGCCGATCTGGACGACCTGGACGCTGGCGATTCTGGCCTATCTGAACTTCTTCACCCACCACTATGGGCCGGACATCCGGATCGGCCTGTTCGCGGCCTCGGCGGTCATCTTCGGCCGGACCTTCGTGGTGTTCACGCCCGACCGGACGCCGCGCCGCATGCCGCTGCTGCTGGGCTTCGTGCTGGTGGCGCTGTTCATCTGGCTGGCCGAGAACCTGGGCACCCTGGCCGGCGCCTGGATCTATCCCAGCCAGCGCCACGGCTGGACGATGGTGTCGCCCGCCAAGCTCGGGGCCTGGTACCTGCTGATGCTGCTCAGCTACGTGCTGGTGACGGCGGCGCATAAACCCAGACCCTCCCCCTGTGGGGGAGGCGGCGCGCAGCGCCGGTGGGGGGAGTAGTGGGCAGGTTCAGCCAACTCCCCCCTCCGTCGGCCGCGCCGACACCTCCCCCACAGGGGGAGGACCTTCTACTTCGCCTTCCAGATCGGCTTGCCGTCCCCCGGCAGGCCCAGCCGGGCCCACTTCTCGCTGACCGCGTCGATCACCGCCTGGTCCATGCGGATCTCCTGGCCCCATTCGCGGTGCGTCTCGGGCGGCAGCTTGTCGGTGGCGTCCAGGCCGATCTTGCTGCCCAGCCCGCTCTCGGGGCTGGCGAAGTCGAGATAGTCGATCGGGGTGTTCTCGATCACCGTGATGTCCCGGGCCGGGTCCATCTTGGTGCTGATCGCCCACATCACGTCCTTCCAGTCGCGGGCGTCGATGTCGTGGTCCACGACGATCACCCACTTGGTGTACATGAACTGGCGCAGATAGCTCCAGACGCCCAGCATCACCCGCTTGGCGTGGCCGGGATAGGCCTTCTTCATCGATACCACGGCGATGCGGTAGGAGCAGCCCTCGGGCGGCAGCCAGAAGTCGACGATCTCGGGGAACTGCTGGCGGATCAGCGGGATGAACACCTCGTTCAGCGCTTCTCCGAGCACGGACGGTTCGTCCGGCGGCCGGCCGGTGAAGGTGGTCAGGTAGATCGGCTGCTTGCGCATGGTGATCGCCGTCACCTGGAAGACCGGGAACGTCTCGACGCTGTTGTAGTAGCCGGTGTGGTCGCCGTACGGCCCTTCGTCCGCATACTCGTCGAGCAGCACGTGGCCCTCGAGGACGATCTCGGCATGGGCGGGGACCATCAGCGGCACGGTCTTGGCCGGCGCGAGGTCGACCTTGGCCCCGCGCAGCAGGCCGGCGAACTGGTATTCGGACAGGGTGTCGGGCACCGGGGTCACGGCGGCCAGGATGGTGCCGGGATCGGCGCCCAGCACGGCGCAGGCGGGCAGGGGCTCGCGGTTGCCGGCCTTCTTGTGGCGGGCGTAGTGCTGGGCCCCGCCGCGGTGGGCCAGCCAGCGCATGATGCAGCGATCCTTGCCGATCACCTGCATGCGGTAGATGCCAAGGTTGAAGTCGTCCTCGCGGTCCTTGCCCGGACCCTTGGTGACCACCAGCGGCCAGGTGATCAGCGGCGCCGGCTCGCCCGGCCAGCAGGTCTGGACCGGCAGCTTGGCCAGGTCGATCTGGTCGCCGGTCAGGACGACCTCCTGCACCGGGGCCTTCTTCACCGTTCCGGGCCGCATGGCCATCACGGTCTTGGCCAGGGGCAGCATGTCCAGCGCGTCCTTCAGCCCCTTGGGCGGCTGGGGCTGGCGCAGGAAGGCCAGAAGTTCGCCGACCTCGCGCAGCTCGCCGGCGGTGGTGCGCGGCTCGCCGCCCAGGGTGACGCCCATGGCCACCCGCTTGACCGTGCCGAACAGGTTGGCCAGGGCCGGCATCGGCGAGCGCGACCCGTCGGGCAGAATGACATTCTCGAACAGCACCGCCGGCCCGCCCGTGGCCAGCAGACGCGTCTGGATCTCGGTCATCTCCAGCACGGTCGACACCGGCTCGGTCACCCGCACCAGCTCGCCCTTCGCCTCGAGGACGTCGATGAATTCGCGAAGCGAGCGATAGGCCATGTGGGCGGACTCCTGAACGCGGCGGAACCTAGAGGCCGCCCCGCCCCCCGGCAAGGTCGCGCCGGCCAGCTTGACCCTAGGCGCCGCGCCGGCGGCGTGATCTCTGGCCCCACGACATTCGAGGTTGCAGCAGGATGACCGACTTTCTCAGCGAGGCCGAACCCGCCGCCCCCCCTCCCGAGCCTTGGGCCGTTCGCCGGGCGACGCTGATCCGCCTGGCCACGGGCCTGGTCCAGGGCCTGCTGCTGTACGGCCTCTGGCAGGCCGACAGGTCCAAGGTCTGGCCGGCCACCCAGCGCGAACTCTACGCCGCCTTCCTGATGATCGTCGTGTTCGCGCCGTTCGTGGTGCTGGCCGGGGTCTCGGCCCTGCGCCCGCGGACCCTGGCGGTGTGGAAGGCCGTGGCCGCCCTGGTCGTCGGCGGCCTGGGCGCCTACGGGGTGTGGAGCGGCGATCCCGCCGCCCAGGGCGTCAACGGCCTGGGGCCGCAGACCATCCTGGCCATCGCGGCCCTGGTCTTCATCGGCCACCACCTGGTCCAGCCGGCCGACATGGAGCGGCGGCGGATCGCGGCCTATCCCACCTATTTCGACGTCACCTGGAAGCACGGGGTGCAGGGCGCTCTGTCGCTGGGCTTCACCGGCGCTTTCTGGCTGCTGCTGTTCCTGGCCGCGGCCCTGTTCAAGCTGATCGGGGTCGACGCCATCGAGACGCTGATCCGGCGCGAGTGGTTCATCTTCCCCGCCACCGCCGTGATGTTCGCCGCCGCCGTCCAGCTGACCGACGTGCGGGCCAATCTGGTGCGCGGCGTGCGGACGGTGGCCCTGACCCTGCTGGCCTGGCTGCTGCCGCTGATGGCCCTGATCGCCGCGGCCTTCCTGCTGACCCTGCCGTTCACGGGTCTCGAGCCGTTGTGGAAGACCCGTAGCGCCACGGCCATCCTGCTGGTCGCCGACGCCTTTCTGATCCTGCTGGCCAACGCCGCCTACCAGGACGGGACCGAGATCACGGCGCTGGTGCTGAGGTGGGCCGCGCGGCTGGCGGGGGTGCTGCTGGTCCCGATCACGGTGCTGGCCGCCTATGGCCTGTCCCTGCGGATCGGCCAGTACGGCCTCAGCCCCGACCGGATCATCGCCGCCGCCTGCGTGCTGGTCGCGGCCGGCTACGCGGTCGGCTACGCGGCGGCCGCCGTGCGCCCGGGCGCGTGGATGCGGACGCTGGAGGCGACCAACATCGCCATGGCCTTCGTCGTCATCGCCGTGCTGCTGGCGTTGTGCACGCCGGTGGCGGATCCACGGCGACTGTCGGTGGAGGACCAGGTGGCGCGGCTGGAGAAGGGCAGGGTGAAGGCGATCGATTTCGACTTCCGTTTCCTGCGGTTCGACGCTGGTCGTTATGGCCAGGCCGCGTTCGCAAGGCTGAAGTCCAGCGATAAGGCCGAAATCCGCGAGGGCGCTCGGTCTGCTAACCTGCTTCGCGACCGCTACGGCGCATCCGAGGGAGAGCGAGCCGCGCCCACGCCGGCGGACCGTAACAGGAAGATCCTCGCGAAGATCGAGATGCTGCCGGCCGGGAACGCTCTGCCTGAAGATTTCGCGCGACAGTTCTCCATGCCCGGTTCGATCCCGCTGGGCGTCTGCTCCGACTACGACGACAGCTGGTGCATCGCCACCCGCCGTCAGATCGATGGCGCGGGCGAGTCCGAGTTGTTGCTGTCGGAAGGGCGCTCGATCGTCATCTATCGCAAGGCGGCCGGCGGCCTGTGGGAGGAATACGGCGTCACCGAGCTTTCGAATTGTCCAAGGTTCAACATCCGCGATGTCTTCGCGGGCGAGCGCCTCAAGGCCCTGCCGCCTTCGTTGCCGGACCTCGAAATCGCGGGCGAGACCTATCACATGACCCTCGGCCCGATGGGCTGCAACCCCGCCGAGCCGCCGCCGGCCGTGCTAGCGCCGCTGAAGGGGGCGAAGTCAGCGCGCTAACCCACGCCCTCGCTCACCGCGTTGAGCCGCGCATACACGCCCCCCGCCGCCTTCAGCTCCCCGTGTCGGCCCTCCTCCACCACCCGGCCGTTCTGGAAGACCAGGATCCGGTCGGCGCCGCGCACGGTCGACAGGCGGTGGGCGATGACGATGGTGGTGCGGCCGTGCATCAGGGCCTCGGCGGCCTCCTGCACCTGGCCCTCGGTCTCGACGTCGAGCGAGGAGGTGGCCTCGTCCATGACCAGGATCGGAGCGTCGGTCAGGAAGGCGCGGGCGATGGCCACCCGCTGGCGCTCGCCGCCCGACAGCTTGACGCCGCGCTCGCCCACCAGGGTGTCGTAGCCCTGGGGCAGGCGCAGGATGAACTCGTGGGCCCGGGCCTTCCTGGCCGCCTCGACGATCTCCTCGTCGCTGGCGTCGGGACGGCCATAGGCGATGTTCTCGCGCAGGGTGCGGTGGAACAGGGCCGGGTCCTGGGGCACCACGGCGATGGCGCGGCGCAGGGAGCCTTGGGTCACCCGCGCGACGTCCTGGCCGTCGATCAGGATCCGGCCGCCCTGCAGGTCGTGCAGGCGCTGGACCAGCTTGACGAAGGTCGACTTGCCCGAGCCCGTCGGCCCGACCAGGGCCACGCGCTCGCCCGGCGCGATCTTCAGCGAGAAGTGGTCGTACAGCGGCGCGCCGGCCGACTTGTAGCGGAAGGTCACGTCCTCGAAGGCGATGGCGCCCGGGCCGCGCCTGAAGTCGGGCGCGCCCGGCGCGTCGGCGATCTGGGGCGCCAGGCCCTCCCAGGCGGCCAGGTCCTCGGTGTCGTCCAGGCCCTTCTGCAGCATGCGGATGTTCTCGCCCATGTTGCGCAGATAGCCGCTCATCAGCATGAAGGCGGTGATGGCGAAGGCCACGTCGCCGGGCGTCGCGGTGCCCCTGGCCCACGCGTGGATCATCGCCGCGGTCAGCCCGCCCTGCAGCAGCACCAGCAGCAGGTTCTGGCCCAGCCAGACATTGGTGAACTTGTGCCAGGTGACCATCACCGCCTCGCGCCAGGCGGCGGTGACCTGGGCCACGCGGGCGCTCTCGCGGGCCTCGGCGCCGAAGCTCTTGACGGTCGGGTTGGAGGTCACGGCGTCGGCCAGGCTGCCGCCGATCTTCGAATCCAGCGCGTTGGACTTCAGGTTGGCGGGACGCACATGGCGGGCGGTGACCACCAGGTTGACCGTGATGTAGGCGGCGACCACCACCAGGGCGACGGCGCCGGCCAGGGGCTGGCGCAGCAGGAGCATCACCGACAGGCCGACCAGCACGATCAGGCTGGGGGCCAGCCAGATGGTCACCGCGTCGGTCACGCTGTCATAGCCCCACATGGCGCGGGTCAGCTTGCGCACCGTCGCCCCGGCGAAGCTGTCGGCGTGCCAGTCGGACGAGAAGGCCTGGACGCGGGCGTAGCCCTCGTTGGTCATCTCCTCCATGTTGCGGGCGGCCAGCGGGATCCAGAACCGCATGGCCAGGTTGCGGATCAGGGAGAAGCCCAGATAGACGCCGACGAAGGCCGCCCAGGCGACCCAGGCCGCGTCGACGGCCGAGGGGCCCCGAGTCACCGTGTCGATCAGCCGGCCCGAGGCCCAGGGCAGGGCCAGGTCGAAGCAGATCGCCGCCAGCGTCAGGGCGACGCCCGTGAAGAACAGGCCCTTCCGGCGCAGCCAGAAGCGGGCGATGAAGCCCAGCACCCGGGCGTTGCTCAGGGCGCGGCGGGGTCCGCCGTCTTCATCCTCGTCTATGGCGTCGGTCATGGTGGAGGACAGATAGGCGCTCCACTCGTCCGGCGCGAGCGGCGGTTCAAGCCTGTCTGGACCTGTTGCCCCGGCGCCGCGCTCCGCCGAACGGCCGCCAGCGCAGGTACCAGCGGATGGCCGGCCCGACGATCGGCGTGCGCAGCAGCGGCCGCACGGCGTGGGGCCGGGTCTTCAGGAAGCACATGACCGCGCCGATCCAGAACACCGTGGTCGGCAGGCCAGGGGTGACGATCCCGACCGCCCCGATGGCGACCAGGGCCGCGCCCAGGCCGTCCAGAACCCAGTGGACCGGGCGGGACAGGCGCTTGCGGGACGGAGGGGGAGCGTCGGTCATGAGACTGGAATGTGGGGGATGACAGGGGAAACGGAAAGGCGCGGTTTTGAGCCCGCTCCCCCTCAGTCGGCTTCGCCGACAGCTCCCCCGGAGGGGGAGCATCTATTCGGTGCGGCGGCCGGTCATCAGATCCTCCCCCTCTGGGGGAGGTGGCCCGAAGGGCCGGAGGGGGCCAGCGGCGCCGGCCCTAGGCGAAGCGCAGGTGGCTCAGGGTGTCGCCGCGCAGGCTGGCGCGGATGCGGCGGCCGAATTTCGGGCTCGAGGTCAGGCGGCCCACCATGTCCGCGTCGCCGACCCGCTCGAAGGCCCGGGCCGCGGCGGTCCACAGGGCGGTGGTGACCGGATGCGGCGCCACGATCCCGGCGGCCAGGCCCAGGGCCAGCAGGGTCCAGGCTTCCAGGCGATGGGTCAGGCGGGTCATGGCGGAAACCTTTCGAAGAGAAAGAGAAGGGCCGCCGCCCCGGGGGGAAAGGACGGCGGCCCTTCTCGGGCCGCGAAACGGCCGCAGGGGACGCCGTTCCGCTGGACACACCTTTGACGGCGGGCGGCCGATCAATCCAATTGATCGTTTTTCGGATCGAGATCGGAAAGCTCTATGACCGCGGTTCGGCGCGGTTGCGCGAGGCGGGAGCCGGGGGCTAAGCCTTGGCCATGAGCGCTCCCGACACCGCCATCCTGCCCGACGCCGCCGCCGGCAACTGGGTCGACCGCCATGCGCCGCCGGGCCTGCGGCCCTGGCTGAAGCTGGGCCGATTCGACCGGCCGGCCGGGATCTGGCTGCTGATGCTGCCCGGCTGGCAGGGCATCGCCCTGGCCGCGGCGAGCCAGGGGCGCTGGCCCAATCCCTGGCTGCTGATCGCCTTCTTCGTCGGGGCGGCCTTGATGCGGGCGGCCGGCTGCGCGTTCAACGACATCGTCGACCGCGACTTCGACGCCCAGGTCAGCCGCACGGCCATGCGCCCGATCCCGGCCGGCCTGATCAGCGTCAAGCAGGCCTGGGCGTTCCTGGTCGGCTGCTGCCTGGTCAGTTTGCTGATCCTGCTGTGCCTCAATCCGCTGTGCCTGCTGCTGGGCGTGCTGTCGCTGGGGCTGGTGGCGGCCTACCCGTTCATGAAGCGCATCACCTGGTGGCCGCAGGCCTGGCTGGGCCTGACCTTCAACTGGGGCGCGCTGCTGGGCTTCGCAGCGGCGAACGGGGGGGCGGCAACACTGTATTATGTCGTGGCTGGAGGCATGTCGCTGGCAAGTCCAGGCAGCATGGCCGTGTTCGCTCCGATCGGCGGCCTAACCTGGGCCGCCGTCCTGCTCTACGCCTCGGGTCTGTTCTGGACCCTGGGCTACGACACGATCTACGCCATCCAGGACATCGAGGACGACGCCCTGGCCGGGGTGAAGTCGTCGACCCGCCGGCTGGGCCGGCATGTCCAGAAGGGGGTCCTGGCCTTCTACGTCGTCTGCTTCGTGCTGGTCATGGCGGCGGCCTGGGTCGGCGGCCTGGGGCCGCTGTTCCTGCCCCCGGCCGCCCTGGTCGCCGTCCACCTGTCGCGCCAGGCGGCCCGGGTGCGGCTCGACGACCCGGCCGGCGCCCTGGCCCTGTTCAAGTCCAACGCCCAGGTCGGCTTCGTGCTGTTCCTGGCTCTGGCGGCGGGGATGTGGAAGCCGCCGGGGCTATAGGGGGCGCCCTTTCAGCCCTTTTTCGTTGTCATCCCGGAAGCCTCGCAGAGGCTGCCCGGGACCCAGGGGACTGGGCTGAGGCGGTGCGGCTGTCCTGGGTCCCGGACAAGCGCTGCGCGCTTTCCGGGATGACAACGATAGGCCGGCGCATGGAACGTCCTTCGAAGCGGCGTGACGTCGGGTCATTCTGTCAGCCCGACGCCGAACGTGGCATGATGGTTCCATGGCCGTCGCGTCCCGCATCAAGCCGCAGGAGCTGTTCACGCCGCAGGAATGGGCGCCGCTGTCGGCGCGCTCGTCGTGGCGGGGCCTGCTGATGGTCGCCCACGCCTGGGCCGTGATCGTCGCGGCCGGGGCGGTGTTCGTCCTCTGGCCCAATCCGCTGACCTACCTGCTGGCGGTGATGCTGATCGGGGCCCGGCAACTGGGCCTGGCCATCCTGATGCACGAGGCGGCGCACGGCGGGCTGCACCCGGACCTGAAGGTCAACGACTGGGTCGGCGAATGGCTGTGCGCGGCCCCGACCGGCGCGTCCCTGGCCAAGTACCGGCCCTATCACCTGACCCACCACAAGTACGCCCAGCAGGCCGAGGATCCGGACCTGGTGCTGTCGGCGCCGTTCCCGACCACCCGCGCCTCGCTGCGCCGCAAGATCATCCGCGACCTGACCGGCCAGACCTTCGTCAAGCAGCGGTTCGGCCCGCTGCTGGGCAAGCTGAAGGGGGCGAAGGACCAGGGCCAGCCCAAGGGCGCGGTCTTCGGCGGCGAGGTGGCGCGGCAGAAACCCTTCCTGCTGTGGAACCTGGGCATCCTGCTGGCGCTCTCGGCGATGGGCCTGTGGTGGGCCTGGCTGGCGCTGTGGATCGTGCCGATGGCGACCTGGTTCCCGCTGGTCACCCGGCTGCGCAACATCGCCGAGCACGCCCTGGTGGCCAAGGACGAGCCCGACCCCTTCCGCCACGCCCGCACCACCCAGGCCAACTGGATCGAACGGGCCCTGGTCGCGCCCTACCACGTCAATTTCCACGCCGAGCACCACCTGTTCATGCACATGCCCTGCTGGAACCTGCCCAAGGCCCATCGGCTGCTGGCGGCCAAGGGGCGGATCGCGGGCATGCTGACCGCGCCGGGCTATCTGTCGGTGCTGAGGGCGGCGTCCAGTCGGGTCCCGGCTTAGGGCGGATCGACATCAGCCGAGGACCACCAAACCGTTCGTCATTCCCGCCCTTGTGGCGGGAACCCCTGGTTCAGCTGACACGTGAGCCTCAAGCGAACCGCCAGCGGTTCGCCCCTACTGCACCTGCGGCCGACAAAGGGGTTCCCGCCACAAGGGCGGGAATGACGGCGCTACAATATCTGAACGTCGATTGGCCCTAGGACGCCTTTGACTCCCCGTTGAATGCCGATCCGGCTTAGGCCTCGCGTCCCGGGCCGGCGGGTGCTCTAAGGCCCCATGATCGAAGCCTCCCTCGCCGGCCGCCGCGCCTTCATCCTGGAGAACACCCGGCTGCAGGCCCCGCCGCACACGCCGGAACTCCAGCTGCACCTGGCCGACGAGATCACCCCGATCTGGACCCTGACCGAGGAGGCCCTGGCCGAGATCGGCCTGCCGCCGCCGTTCTGGGCCTTCGCCTGGGCCGGCGGCCAGGCCCTGGCCCGCTACGTGCTGGACCATCCCGAGGTCGTCGCCGGCAAGCGGGTGATCGACTTCGCGTCGGGCTCGGGCCTGGTGGCGATCGCGGCGATGAAGGCCGGGGCGGCCAGCGTGCTGGCGGCCGACATCGACGTGTTCTGCGAGGCGGCGATCGGCGTCAACGCGGCGGCCAATGGGGTCGAGGTCGCCTTCACCGAGATCGACCTGCTGGACGCCCCGCCGCCGCCCGCCGACGTGCTGCTGGCCGGCGACATCTGCTACGAGCGGCCGATGGCCGAGGCGGTGATGGCCTGGCTGGGCCAGGGGCGGGCGGCGGGGGCGGCCGTGCTGATCGGCGACCCGGGCCGCACCTATTTCCCCAAGGCCGGCCTCGAGAAGCTGGCCGAGTACCAGGTGCCCACCACGCGGGAGCTGGAGGACATGGCCGTCAAGCGCACCAGCGTCTGGACTCTGCCCTGACGGCATCCTAGAACATAGCAAGAACAACCGGAGGGCCGCGACCATGCGCGAAGACGGCAAGATCGACTATATCGAATGGCCCGCCGGCGACCTGCCGGCCACCAAGGCCTTCTACACCGCCGCCTTCGGCTGGACCTTCACGGACTACGGCCCGGACTACGCGGCCTTCGAGGGCCAGGGGACCGACGGCGGATTCTGCACGCCGCAGGAGGGCTCGACCGACCGGCCGCTGGTGGTGCTGTACGCCCACGACATCGAGACCATGCTGGCCAGGGTGACGGCGGCGGGCGGCGTGGTCACCAAGCCGATCTTCGGCTTTCCCGGCGGTCGCCGCTTCCACTTCACCGACCCGTCCGGCAACGAGCTGGCGGTGTGGAGCGAGACGTAAGAATTATCCGCCCATCCCGGCGTTCGCCGGGACGGGCGGCCGATCGATGGCCGACAGAAAAACCGTCACGAAACCGCGATAAATCCGTCTCCGGACGATTACGGGGCGAGCGACGGTGGACCAGACCAGGACCTGCGGCGACTGCGGAATGTGCTGCAAGCTGATGGGCGTGGCGGCCCTCGACAAGCCGGCCCACGCCTGGTGCGGCCACTATCGCAAGGGCGCCGGCTGCGGGATCTACGTCGACCGGCCCCGGGCCTGCGCCGATTATGCCTGCTACTGGCTGAACGCGCCCAATCTCGACGACCGCTGGCGGCCGGACCGCGCGCGCTTCGTGCTGCATCGCGAGGACGAGGGCCGGACCCTGGTGGTCGAGGTCGATCCGGCCGCCCCCGACGCCTGGCGCAAGGCCCCGTTCCATGCCGCCTTCAGGGCCTGGGCGGCGCGGGGCGTGTCCCGGGGCCTGACCCTCAACGTCCTGGTCGGGCGGCGCGGCTACACGATCCTGCCCGACCGCGACATCGACCAGGGTTTGGTGCGCGAGATCCCGGCATGAGCGAAGCGGCCCCCGTCCCATCCCCCGTTCCGTCGAAGTCGTGCGGCGATTGCGGCATGTGCTGCAAGGTCCTGCATATCGGCGAGCTGGCCAAGCCGGCCGGCCAATGGTGCGGCGTGTTCCGCAAGGGCTCGGGCTGCGGCGACTATGAGGCCCGGCCCCAGGCCTGCCGGAGCTTCCACTGCCTGTGGCTGACGTCCGAGCGGCTGGACGCCGCCTGGCGGCCCGACAAGGCCGGCTTCCTGATGTATCCCGACCGCGACGGCAAGCGGCTGAACGTGGTGGTCGATCCGGGCAAGCCGGCTTCGTGGCGGCGCGAGCCCTACTATTCGCGGCTGAAGGCCATGTCGCAGCGCGCCCTCGACGGCTACGAGCTGCTGATCTGCATCGGCGACCGCCGGGTGGTGATGTTCCCCACCGAGGACGTCGACCTGGGCGTGTTGAACCCCGACCACAAGCTGGTCAGCGGCTATGTCGACAAGGACGGCGGCAAGGTCCCGTTCGCCATGGTGCTGAGCGACGTCTAGAGTATTTTCGAGCGAAGTGGATCCCGGTTCGCGTAAAGAAAATGCGTTAAAACAAATCTCTAGAGCCCCGGCCTGATGCAATCAGGTCGGGGCTCTAGAGCGATTGCCGTTCCTTGAACCGCCCCGGTTGTCATCCCGGAAGCCTCGCAGAGGCTATCCGGGACCCAGGGGGCGGGCGAAGGCGGTGCGGCTGTCCTGGGTCCCGGACAAGCGCTGCGCGCTTTCCGGGATGACAACGGAAGGGCGCGCCGCGGTCGTCGAACGTCCCTTCAGAACCGCGGCCGGAAATCCCGCGGCGCCCAGCCGAAGTCGGCCCGGGCCGCGGCGTCGTCGAAGGTCAGGTCCTGGGCCATGCGGTCGGCCATGGTCGCCGTGGCTCCCGGATAGAACGGCTTGGCCAGGGTCAGCAGCAGGCGAAACAGCCAGGCCGGCAGGGGCAGGATCAACGGCCGCCGGCCGAGGCCCGCATAGATCCGCTCGGCCATCGCGCGATAGGTCAGGGTCTCGCCGCCGACCAGGTCGTAGGCCCTGTTCCGCGCGGCCGGCGCCCCGGCGGCGGCGATCGCGCCCCCGGCCAGGTCGTCGGCGTGCACCGGCTGGCGCAGGCCTTCGCCGCGCCCCGACAGCGGCAGCACCTTGAACCGCCGGATCAGGCCGGCCAGGCGGCTGACATTGGCGTCGCGGCCTTCGACATAGATCAGGGTCGGCCGCAGGATCGTCCAGGCCACGCCGTGCTCGGCGCAGAAGGCCTCGACCCTGGCCTCGGACTCGGCCAGGGCGCGAGCCACGGCCCGCTCGGAGGGCTCCGGCGAGTCCTGCTTGGTGAAGCGGCTGGTCGAGGAGAACGCCACCAGCCGGGTCATGCCGCGCGCCTTCAGGGCCGGCAGGGCCCCGGGCAGCAGCCAGATCGGCGACAACGACAGCACCGTGGCGATCGGCGGCAGCTCGTCGGCCAGGTTCGGGTCGGCCAGGTCGCCGTCCACCCAGCAGACGTCGTTGGTCGGCGGGCGCCGGCTCAGCGAGATCGGCTCGATCCCCTTGGCGTTGAGCCGCGCCAGCATGAACCCGCCGATCAGGCTGGTGGCGCCCAGCACCAGCACAGGCGAGGCCAGGTCCGGCGGGCCCTGGACCGAGGGCGCGGGGGCCGGAGGCGATGGGGTGTTTTCAGCGTCCATCTTCCCCGTATAGTCGCGCCGCAAGCCGCGACCCAGGACTTTGACATGACCTTCGAGGACGTGCGCGCCTTCGCCTTCAAGCTGCCCGGCGTGAGCGACGGAACGGCCTATGGCCATCCGTGCCTGAAGGCGCACGGCAAGTTCCTGACCCGCGTGTGGGACGACGGCGACACCCTGGTCTGCCCCGGGGTCGGCTTCGACGAGCGCGAGCTGCTGATCGAGGCCGAGCCCGAGACCTTCTTCGTGACCGACCACTACAGGAACTATCCCTATGTCCTGGTCCGCCTGTCGCGCGTCGACGCCGGCACGGTGGAACGGTTCATCGAGCGCCGATGGCGGGCGACCGCGCCCAGGAAGCTGCTCAAGGCCCACGACGCGGAGACGGCATGAGAACCTTTTGGCGAAGCGGCGCGGCGGCCCTGGTCTGGCTGGGCGTCCTGCTGCAGTTCTGGCTGATGGTCCACGGCCGGCCGCCGGCCGAGGCCGCCCACGCGATCGTCAAGTTCCTCAGCTTCTTCACCGTGCTCAGCAACATCGCGGTCGGGACGGTGCTGACCGCTCTGGTTATGTCGCCGGGCCGTCCGCTGGGGCGCTGGGCGGGGCGGGCGGGGACCCGCGTGGCGGTCGGCGTCTACATCGCGATCACGGCGGGGATCTACCACGCCCTGCTGGCCGGACTGTGGCGGCCGACCGGTTCGCAACTGGTCGCCGACGTCCTGCTGCATACCGTGACCCCGGCCCTGTTCCTGGCCGATTTCCTGGTCTTCCCGCCGGGCGAGGCCGCCAGGTGGGGCTCGGCCTGGAAGGCGCTGGTCTTTCCGCTGGCCTACGGCGCCTGGTCGCTGGCCCACGGGGCGGCGACGGGGTTCTATCCCTACCCGTTCCTCGACGTGGGCAAGCGCGGCTACGGGGCGGTGCTGGTGACGATGCTGCTGATGGGCGCCGGCTTCTACGCCATGACCCTGGTGTTGACCGGGCTGCAGCATCTGCAACGGCGACTGGCGCCGGCTTCCCGAGCGACTATATCGGCCTGAGCGCCCTCCCGGAGACCCGCCATGCCCCATCCCATCCCCGACATCCGCGCGGGCGACGTGGCCATGCCGGTCATCGGCCTGGGCACCTGGCAGCTGGACGGCGGCGCCGCCCAGGCGATGGTCGAGAAGGCCCTCGAGCTGGGCTATCGCCACATCGACACCGCCCAGGCCTATCGCAACGAGCAGGATGTCGGGGCCGCCCTGGCGGCGACCGGCGTGCCGCGCGACCAGGTCTTCCTGACCACCAAGGTCTGGGTGGACCAGTTCGCCCAGGGCGACCTGCAGCGGTCGGTCGAGGCCAGCCTCCGGCGCCTGAAGGTCCCCCGGGTCGACCTGCTGCTGCTGCACTGGCCCAAGCCGAAGCCGGCCCTGGCGGAAACCATGGCGGCGCTGAACGACGTCCACGGTCGGGGCCTGACCCGCGCCATCGGCCTGTCGAACTTCCCCTCCGCCCTGATGGCCAGGGCCCAGGCCGCCTCGGACGCGCCGATCGCCACCAACCAGGTCGAATACCACCCCTACCTGTCGCAGAAGACCCTGATCGCCAAGGCCAGGGCGATGGGCTCGACGATCACCGCCTGGTCGCCCCTGGCCCAGGGCAAGGTGGCGACCGACCCGGTGCTGGCCGAGATCGGCGAGGCGCATGGCAAGACGCCCGGGCAGGTGACCCTGCGCTGGCAGGTCCAGCAGGGCGTGGCCACCATTCCGCGGACCAGCAACCCGGCGCGGCTGGCCGAGAACTTCGCCATCTTCGACTTCGCCCTGTCGGACGCCGAGATGGCGCGGATCTTCGCCCTGGCGCGGCCGGACGGACGGCTGGGGAACTGGCTGGATCCGGCGTTCGCCTGGGACGCGGATTAGCCGCCGACCCCCTCCGGCCCCTCGGGCCACCTGCCCCAGAGGGGGAGGAGTTACGCCATGATAGATGCTCCCCCTTTGGGGGAGCTGTCGGCGAAGCCGACTGAGGGGGCCTACCGCGCCAGCCGCCCGTCCGTCAGCGCCGCCGGCTCGAACTTGAAGATGACCTCCGGGTCCGGCTTGGGAACGCCCTTGAGCAGCTTCTTCGGGGCCGAGACGTGCAGCAGCCAGCGCAGGATGTTCAGCCGCGCGGCCTTCTTGTGGTTGGCGCGCACGCAGATCCACGGGACGGGGGTGGAGTGGGTGCGCATGAGCATCTCGTCGCGGGCGGCGGTGTAGTCGTCCCACTTGCTCTGGGCGACCGCGTCCAGGTCGCTGATCTTGAAGGCCTTCAGCGGGTCCTTGCGGCGAGCTTCCAGCCGTTTGGCCTGCTCGTCGCGACTGATGTCCAGCCACAGCTTGCTCAGCCGGACGCCGTTCTGCACCAGCATCAGCTCGAAGGCCGGGACGTCGCGCAGGAACTGCTCCTGTTCGTTGGGCGTCGAAAAGCCCATCACCCGCTCGACCCCGGCCCGGTTGTACCAGGAGCGGTTGAAGACCACGGCCTCGCCGGCCGCCGGCAACTGCTGGACGTAGCGCTGGAAGTACCACTGGCCGCGTTCGCGATCGGAGGGCGCGGGCAGGGCGATCACCCGGGTGGCGCGGCGGTGGGCGTGTTCGGTGACCCGGGCGATGGCCCCGTCCTTGCCAGCGGAGTCGCGGCCCTCGAACACGGTCACCGTCTTCCAGCCCTCCTTGATCGCCTGTTTCTGCAGGGCGATCAGAGCCAGTTGCAGGTCGCGCAGCTCGGTTTCGTAGTCAGGGGACTTGCTCATCGGCCGAGCCTACCCCCGGAACGTCGAGTTGCGCTAGAAGGGGCGAATGATCCGCCTTTTTGTTCCGCACCCCCTCAAGATCGGCGCCGGCGTCGCGCCCACGATCGACCAGTCGCGCTACCTGACCGCCGTGATGCGGCTCAATGTCGGCGACGAGATCCTGGTGTTCAACGGCCAGGACGGCGAGTGGCGCTGCAGCCTGACCGAGGCCGGCAAGCGCGGCTGCCTGTTGCGCGCCGAGGCCCAGACCCGCGAGCAGGACCGTGCGCCCGACCTCGACCTGGTGGTCGCCATGGTAAAGCGCGGACGGGTCGAGACCATCGTCGAAAAGGCCGCCGAACTGGGCGCGCGCCGGGTGCGCCTGACCCAGACCCGCCGCACCAATGTCGACTTCCTCAAGCTGGGCCGCCTGGACGCCATCGCCATCGAGGCCGCCGAGCAGACCGGCCGGCTGGACGTGCCGGTCATCGACGACCCGCAGAAGCTGGACAAGATCCTCGACGCCTGGGATCCGGCCCGTCGGCTGATCTTCTGCGACGAGGGCGGCGACGCCAGGGGCATGATCGAGGCCCTGGCGGGAACGGGCGCGCCGGCCGCCATCCTGATCGGTCCCGAGGGCGGCTTCGCGCCGGAGGAGCGGGAGAAGCTGCGCGCGCTGCCGTTCGTCATCCCGGTGACCCTGGGGCCCCGCATCCTGCGCGCCGACACCGCCGCCATCGCCGCCATGACCCTGTGGCAGGCCGCCGTCGGCGACTGGCGCTGATCAACACCGAAAAAGATCACGAGGAAATCCGCATGGCTCGTTCCCGTCGCGAAGCGCTGCTTCTTGGCCTGGCTTCGGCCGGCGGCCTGGCCGCGCCGGTCCAGGCCGCGTCGCGAGAGGCCGCCCGCGGGCCGGCCGCGAAGGACCCGGCCTGGCGCGCCGGCGTCGAGGGCCAGAGGCGAGCCGACCTTGGGAACGGTCTCTATCGCAACCCGGTCCTGTCGGGCGACCGTCCCGATCCCAGCGTCCTCAAGGACGGCGAAGACTACTACGCGGTCTTCTCCTCGTTCCTCTACTATCCGGGCGTGGTGATCTGGCGGTCGCGAGACCTGGTCAACTGGATCCCGGTCGGACCGGCCCTGAAGACCCCGCTCGGCTCGGTCTGGGCCCTGGACATCGCCAAGCACGGCGGGCGCTACTTCATCTACATCCCGGTCCTGATCGCGGGGACGCCGCAGGGCCTGCCCTTCAAGACCTATGTCGTCCACGCCGACAGCATGAGCGGCCCGTGGAGCGAGCCCATCGACATGGACATCGACGGCTCCATCGACCCTGGCCACGCGGTCGGCGAAGACGGTAAGCGCTACCTGTTCCTCAACGACGGCCATCGGGTCAGGATCACCGACGACGGCCTGCGCCGCGACGGTCCGGTGGAGAAGGTCTATGACGGCTGGCCGATCCCGAACGACTGGGTGATCGAGGCGCCCGCCCCGGAAGGACCCAAGATCCTGCGCCACGGCGGATGGTTCTACCTGTTCTCGGGCCAGGGCGGCACGGCCGGCCCGCCCACCAGCCACATGGTGGTCGTCGCTCGGTCCCGCTCGATCGACGGGCCGTGGGAGAATTGCCCGCACAACCCGATCGTCCGCACCACCGGCATCGATGAGCCCTGGTGGTCGCGCGGCCACGCCACGCCGGTGCAAGGACCGGCCGGCGACTGGTGGTTCGCCTATCATGGCTATGAGAACGGTTTCCGCACCCTGGGACGCCAGCTGCTCCTGGAGCCGTTCGAGTGGACCGCCGACGGCTGGCCCAAGGCCCTGGGCGGCGATCTCTCCCGCGCCTCGCCCAAGCCGAAGGGCGCTCCGTCGGGCGAGCACGGCCTGGCGCTGTCTGACGACTTCCGCGCCGACGTCCTGGGGACGAAGCTGGCCTTCTACGCGCCGGAGCCCGGCTATCTGGAGCGGGTCCGCTTCGGGGCGGACGGCCTTGTCCTGCAAGGACGGGGCAAGGGCCCCGCCGACTCCTCGCCGCTGACCTTCATCGCCGGCGACCGCTCCTACGAGATCACCGTCGACATCGAGGTCCAGGGCGCGGGCCAGGGCGGGCTGCTGCTGTTCTACAACGACAAGCTGTTCTGCGGCGTGGGCGCGGAGGACGGCAAGCTGCGGGCCTACAAGTTCGGGGTCGAGCAGGAGTATCCGCCGCCCGGCCCGATGCAGGGGCGGCGGCTGACCCTGCGCCTGGTCAACGACGAGAACGTGGTCAGCCTGTTCCTTCGCCAGGACGGCGGGGCCTGGCGCCGGATCGTCTCGTACGAGGTGGCCGGCTACAACCACAACATGGCCGACGGCTTCATGAGCCTGCGCCCGGCGATGTTCGCCTCGGGCGACGGCCAGATCGTCTTCCGGTCGCTGACGTACAGGGCTCTGGAGCGCGGGGGGCGCGAGGCCCCGCGACGAGCCTGAGCGCCAAACCGGAACCTCGCCTGTCGCGAAAGGCTGGGCGGGCCTCTTGAGGTTCGCTAAGAAAACGCCCAACTGCGCAGCACGACAGTTCGCGGCCTGGTCGGAGGGACGTTCCCCTCCCTTCTTGAAGCGTGTTTTGGGGAGGGGCCGATGGCCGAAACCGTGAGCCAGGAGCGTCCGCTGACGCTGGACGATCTGACCGCCTATTTCGCGCAAGGCTCCAAGCCCAAGGAGCAGTTCCGGGTCGGCGCCGAGCACGAGAAGTTCGGCTTCTACCTGAAGGACCACGCGCCGGTCCCCTACGAGGGCGACAAGGGCGTGCACGCCCTGCTGACCGGACTGCAGCGCTTCGGCTGGAAGCCGGTGATGGAGGGGCCGACGATCATCGGGCTGGAGCGCAACGGCGCCAATGTCAGCCTGGAGCCCGGCGGCCAGTTCGAGCTTTCCGGCGCGCCGCTGAAGACCATGCACGACATCTGCGAGGAGACCGGCCAGCATCTGGACGAGGTCAAGACCGTGGCCGACGAGCTGGGCCTGGGCTTCCTGGGCCTGGGCTTCTCGCCCCTGTGGCGGCGCGACCAGGTGCCCGTCATGCCCAAGGGGCGCTATGTCATCATGCGCAACTACATGCCCAAGGTCGGCGGCCTGGGCCTGGACATGATGCTGCGCACCTGCACGGTGCAGGCCAATCTCGACTTCTCCAGCGAAGCCGACATGGTCGCCAAGTTCCGCATGAGCCTGGCCCTGCAGCCGATCGCCACCGCCCTGTTCGCCAACTCGCCGTTCACCGAGGGCAAGCCCAACGGCTTCCTGTCGGCCCGCGCCAACGTCTGGACCGACACCGACGCCGACCGCACCGGCCTGCTGGACTTCGTGTTCGAGGACGGCTTCGACTTCGAGCGCTACGCTCGCTACGCCCTGGACGTGCCGATGTACTTCGCCAAGCGCGGCGACAGGTACATCGACCTGGCCGGCCGCAGCTTCCGCGACTTCATCGACGGCAGGATCCCCGAGCTGCCGGGCGAGCGCGCCACGATGAAGGACTGGGCCGACCACACCACGACCCTGTTCCCCGAGGTCCGCCTGAAGACCTATCTGGAGATGCGCGGCGCCGACGCCGGTCCGTGGAGCCGCCTGTGCGCGCTGCCGGCCCTGTGGACGGGGGTGTTCTACGACGACGCGGCCCTGGCGGCGGCCTGGGACCTCTGCAAGGACTGGACGGCCGAGGACCGCGCGGGCCTGCGCCGCGACGTGCCCCGCCTGGGCCTGAAGGCCAAGGTGGCCGGCCGTACGGCCCAGGACGTGGCCAGGGACTTCGTGGCCATCGCCAAGTCGGGCCTTAAGGACCGCGCCCACCTGAACGGCGGCTTCCTGGACGAGACCATCTATCTGGGCGACCTGGAGGAGATCGCCGAGACGGGGATCACCCCGGCCGAACGCCTGCTGGCGCTGTACGAGGGCGCGTGGAAGGGCGACATCGGCCGGGTGTTCGAGGACTTCGCGTACTGAGATCCACGCCCGGCGCCGGCGGCTTTAGAAGATCGCGCGGATGGCGGCGATGATCCCGGCCCAGGCCAGGATGCTGGCCGCCACCAGCCCCAGGCGTTCCCAGGCGATCCTGGCGCGGGCGGGGCTCGGCCGCGCGCGGCCGGACGGGGGACGCAAACCGGAATCATAACCGATGTAAGCCACGGCGTTTCTCCCAGAGCGCCTCTCTGCGGGAGGCTTCAAGCTTGAGCGTTGAGGTCATTGCAGCGCTCCAAAGGTTAACGAACGCCTTACGCTCCAGGTTCCCGGCCTAGATCGACCCGGTTCCCTCATAAGGCTTGGCCACGGACGGCGGGCCGTCTTCGCGGATGTCGTCGCCTTCCCAGGCCTCGTCGTCCGGCATCGAGACATTGGCGTCCCAGTGCTCGGCCTGGCTGGCCCCGGAGCCGCTGTCGGTGTGCCGGACCACCTCGTCGACCCCGCGCGGATCGGCGGGGGCGAAGGAACGGGCGGCCTCGGTGTCCGCGGCCGACTGGGCGCCGACCTGGAAGTCGAAGTGCTGGGGATAGAAGGCCAGCCGGCCGGCGATCTGGCCCATGCCTGGCAGGGGGGCCTCATAGGACCAGATGGCGTTCTCGATGATCTGCCGGTCGCGCATGATCGTGTAGTACGAGGCCTGGCCCTTGTAGGGGCAGTGGGTGGCCTTGTCGGTCTTTTTCAGGAACGCCATGGCCACGTGCTCGCGCGGGAAGTAGCGCACGGGGTCGTGCCCTTCCTCGCGCAGCACCAGCACGTCGTCGCTGGTGGCGATGCTGTGGCCCTCGAACAGCACCTGGACCCGGCCAGGCTCCCTGGCGCAGGTGATCGGATGGTCCTGATGGGTGGCGTCCATGGCTGAATTCTCCAGCGAGGCAAGGTGACGCCTATCAAACGCGCGGGGCGGGAACGGGGCTCCAAAGCGGCAAGCCATTGCTTGTGAAACGCAAAGCGCCGTGATCTTCTCCCCGCCAATTGGGGAGGGGAGGGCGAAACCACCTGCTGGTCGCCCGCGCCGCTTGTACGTTTCAAGGTTCGTGAATGAATATCGTCGTCGCCGCCGGCATCCTGGTCACCCTGGTGACCGGCGTACCCGTGCTTATCCAGCTGCTGCGAGGCCATCCGCGCGGCCTGATCATCTGCTTCCTGGCCGAGATGTGGGAGCGCTTCTCCTACTACGGCATGCGCGGCCTGCTGATCTTCTACCTGACCCAGCACTTCCTGTTCGATCCCAAGGCGGCCAGCGGCCACTATGGCTCCTATACCTCGCTGGTCTATATCGTGCCGCTGCTGGGCGGCTTCCTGGCCGACCGCTACCTGGGCACGCGCAAGGCGGTGGCCTTCGGCGCGATCCTGCTGGTGGCCGGGCACCTGGCCATGGCCGTCGAAGGCCGGCCCGCGACCCAGACCCTGACCTACGCCAACCAGACCTACGACTTCCAGGTCGAGGGTCGCGGGGAGGCACGCGTGGCGAGGATCGTCATCGACGACAAGCCGTACGAGGTGGCCGCCGACGCGGCGGGCGGCTTCGAGATCAAGAACCTGCCGGCGAGCGCGGCCTTGCCGGGCGTCCTGCCCAAGGGGCAGTACACGCTGGGCGTGAAGGACCGCGATCCGCTGTACCTGAACATCTTCTGGCTGGCCCTGGCGCTGATCATCGTGGGCGTGGGCTTCATGAAGGCCAATGTCGCCACCCTGGTCGGCCAGCTCTATCCGCAGGGCGACCCGCGCCGTGATCCGGGCTTCACGCTCTACTACTACGGCATCAACCTGGGTTCGTTCTGGGCGGCCATCCTCTGCGGCCTGCTGGGCGTCAATTTCGGCTGGTCGGCCGGCTTCGGCGCCGCCGGCCTGGGCATGCTGGCCGGTTTCGTGGCCTTCGTGCTGGGCAAGCCCTGGCTTCTGGGCAAGGGCGAGCCGCCGGAGCTCTCCAAGCTTAAGGCGCCGGTCCTGGGGCCGGTCAACCGCGAGGGCGTGATCTACGCCGGCTCACTGGGCGTGGTCGGGCTGATCTTCTTCCTGGTGCAGTACACCCCGGTGGTCAGCGCCACCCTGATCGCCGGCATGTTCGGGTCGCTGGGCTACATCCTGTGGTTCGCCTTCGTGAAGTGCGAGAAGGTCGAGCGCGAGCGGCTGCTGCTGGCCACGGTGCTGGTGCTGGGCGCGGTGGTGTTCTGGACCCTGTTCGAACAGGCCGGCTCGTCGCTGAACCTGTTCGCGGCCACCAACGTCAACCTGACCCTGCTGTCGCATCCGGTGACGTGGTTCGGGGGCGCGATCGTCCTGGGAGCCCCCGAGCAGTTGGCCGCCGCCGGGATCGACACGGCCGGCAAGCTGTGGGTCAACACCGCCTTCAACGCCGCCCAGACCCAGGCGATCAACGCCGGCTGGATCCTGATCTTCGCCCCGGTGTTCGCCGCGCTGTGGACGGTGCTGGGCCGGCGGGGGCGCAACCCGGGGCCGATGGTCAAGTTCGGCCTGTCGCTGATCCAGGTCGGCGCCGGCTTCCTGATCCTGCTGGTCGGCGCCTATTTCGCCGACGGCGCCTTCCGCATGCCGCTGATCTTCCTGATCCTGATGTACATGCTGCATACCTCCGGCGAGATGTTCATGTCGCCGGTGGGGCTGTCGCAGATGACCAAGCTGTCGCCGCTGTCGATCGTGTCGTTCGTGATGGCGGTCTGGTACATGGCCCTGGCCATGGCCAACCTGTTCGGCAGCTGGATCGCGGCCGTCGCCTCGACCGAGACGATCGGCGGCCAGGTGCTGGACCCGGCCGCGGCCATGACCCAGTCGCTGCTGGTGTTCAAGGTGATCGGCCTGATCTCGATCGGCATCGGCGTGCTGTTCCTGGCCCTGTCGCCGATCCTGAAAAAGTGGTCGCACGGCTCGGACGACACCACCCCCGAACCGACCGCCGAGCCGGCTTCGATTGCGCCGTAAGGCAAAAGGCCCCGGATCGCTCCGGGGCCTTTTTGTTGGACGCACGCGCTATGCGCCGGGCCGCCATCCCTCGGGCGCCAGTTCGAAGCCCTCGAACCGGAAGCCCGGCGCCACGGTGCAGCCGACCAGGGTCCAGGCGCCCAGGCTGACGGCGGTCTGCCACCATCCGGTCGGCACGATCAGCTGCGGCCGGCAGCCGGCGCGCAGGTCCGGTCCCAGGGTGTGGGCGGTCGCGCCCTGGCCGTCCGGGGGCGACAGGGTCAGACGGATCGGCGCGCCGGCGTACCAGTGCCAGGTCTCGACGGCGTCGATCCGGTGCCAGGCCGACAGCTCCTCGGCCTGCAGCAGGTAGTAGATGGCGGTGGAGGCGGGGCGGCCATTGGCGTCGACCGCGGTGTCCTCGAAGGTGCGCCGGTACCAGCCGCCCTCGGGGTGGGGCGCCATGTCCAGCAGGCGGATGATTTCACGGGCGCCCAGGTCGCCGGAGAGGCCGCGCAGGTCGCTGCTCATCCCTTGAAGCCGTCCTTGGCGGCGCGGATCTCGCCGAACGCTTCGGCCGGCGGCAGATGGGGGCGCAGCAGCGGCGCGCGCAAGAAGGGATTGGTCGCCTTCTCCAGGCCGATCGTGGTCGGCACGGTCGGCTGGCCGCGCTCGCGGGCGGCGAACACCGCTTGCGCCCGATCCCTGAGCGCCGGGGCGTCGTCCACCGACAGGGCGAAGCGGGCGTTGGCGGCGGTGTATTCGTGGGCGCAATAGACGGTGGTGTCGTCCGGCAGGGCGGTCAGTTTGGCCAGCGAGCCCCACATCTGCTCGGCCGTGCCCTCGAACAGCCGGCCGCAGCCCAGGGCGAACAGGGTGTCGCCGACGAAGGCGATGCGATCGGCCGCGTCGTGATAGGCGATGTGCCCCAGGGTGTGGCCGCCGGTGTCGATCACCGCCAGCGAGGTCTCGCCCAGCATCACCGTGTCGCCCTGGCCCACCACGCGGTCCAGCGGCGCGATGCGGGTCACCTCCTGGGGGCCGACGATCGTCGCGCCGGTGGCCGCCTGGATCGCCGCGTTGCCGCCGGCGTGGTCCGGATGCCAGTGGGTGTTGAGGATCAGGTCCAGCGTCCAGCCCAGCCTGTCCAGCTGGGCCAGGATCGCGTCGGCGTCGGGCGTGTCGATCGTGGCCGTCGTCCCGGTGGCGTCGTCGCGCACGAGAAAGCCGTAATTGTCCGACAGGCAGGGAAACTGGTGGACGGTCAGCGACATGGTTTCGACTCCGGACAGGGCCATGTTCTCTTGGGTGCGGGGACGTGACGTCAAGGACCCGGCCGCCTACATAGATGATGCGATCGATCGGGAGACTCAATGCGCCGCGACGTGCTCGATCTCAGAGCCTTCTACGCCAGTCCGCTCGGCCGCGCGGCCCGCGAGATGCTGGGCCGCAAGGTCGAGGAGGCGTGGGGCGACGCGCGCGGGCTGGACGTGCTGGGCCTGGGCTACGCCACGCCGTTTCTCGACAAGGCCCGCACCCAGGCCCGCCGGGTCGTGGCCGCCATGCCGGCTTCCCAGGGCGTCGAGGTCTGGCCCAGCGGCGGGACCAACGCCGCGACCCTGGTCGAGGAGACGGCCCTGCCGTTCCCCAACGCCATGTTCGACCGAATCCTGGCCGTCCACGCGCTGGAGGAGGCCGACGATCCGGGCGCCGTGCTGCGCGAGATCTGGCGGGTCATGGCGCCGTCCGGCCGCCTGATCGTCGCCGTCGCCTCGCGCGACGGCCTGTGGGCGGGGGCCGAGAGCACGCCGTTCGGCCATGGCCGGCCGTTCAGCCGTCACCAGCTGGAGGCCCTGCTGCGCGAGGCGGACCTGGAGCCCGCCGGCTGGACGCGGGCGCTCTACGCGCCGCCTCTGTCGGTGGCCGCGCGCTGGGCCGAGGGGTTCGAGCAGGTCGGGGCTCGCCTGTGGCCGCGCTTCGCCGGACTGATCCTCATGGAGGCCGTCAAGCAGACCTTCGCGGTCAAGCCGCGCGGCAGCCGGGCGCGCGTCCGGGTTTTCGCGCCGGGCGTGCTCGCGCCCTCTCCCGGCGGCCCCGCTCCGGTTCGGGCGGCGCCTGTTCGAAAGGCGCCGGGTACTCTAAATGCCGCAAGGCCCTTGGAGCCGTCGATTCCCGGGCCTAGCTTCAAGCCGTAGAACAAGCCGTCACTAGCGGGAGCCGCGCCATGAAGATGATCGTCGCCGTTATCAAGCCCAGTCGCCTGGACGCCGTGCTTGAGGCGGTCACCGAGGCGGGCGCCTCCGGCCTGACGGTCACCGAGGTCCGCGGCTACGGCCGACAGAAGGGCAAGACCGAGGTCTATCGCGGCGCCGAGTACGAGGTGAAGCTGCTGCCCAAGGTCAAGCTGGAGATCGCCGTCGCCAACGACGTGGTCGAGCCGGTGGTCGAGGCCCTGCAGCGCACCGCCAATACCGGCAAGATCGGCGACGGCAAGGTGTTCGTCCTGGACCTGGAGCAGGCCCTGCGCATCCGCACCGGCGAACGCGACGCCGCGGCGATCGCGGGGTAGTCAACTATACGCCTAACGCCCCGATGGTTGTCATCCCGGAAGCCTCGCAGAGGCTGTCCGGGACCCAGGGGCCGGCGCATTGCGGTGGCCCCTGGGTCCCGGCTCTCTGCTTCGCTGCGGCCGGGATGACACCCTGAGTGGGTTACCTGGGCGCAGAAATCTTGCGCGGCTGTGGCCTACCCCTCCAGCTCCCGCAGGTCCCGGCCGCGCGTCTCGGTCCCGAACCAGGCGACCAGCACCAGGGCCAGCGCCAGGGGCGCGATGATCATCAGGGCGGCCACCTTCAGCGGCGGCACGGCGGCCAGGATGCCCAGCAGCTGGGCGATCAGCCCGCCCGACTTGCTGCAGGCGGCGACCCAGCCGGTGGCGCGGCCGCGGACCCGCAACGGGAAGCTCTCGGCCGTATAGGGCAGCAGGATGGCCAGCAGGCCGTTGGTGCCGATGATCATCAGCGCCACCGGCAGCACCGGGCTGACTCCGGGGCCGATGGTCAGGACGCCGGCCACGCCCACGGCGCTGACCGCGATCGTCGCCGCCATCGACCACTTGGTGCTCCAGCGGCTGTAGAGGAAGGCGCAGACGAACACGGTCGGGAAGGCGATCAGGGCCGACTTGGCCAGCAGCTGGCTGGAGACGCCCACGCTGTGGCCCTCGGCGACCAGCTCGGCCGGCAGCCAGAGCAGCAGGCCGAAATTGACCAGGCCCCAGGCCACGGCCGCGATGCTCAGGGCGACCGTCTTGCCCATGAAGCGCCGCTCGACCGGCGGCGGGGTCAGGACATGGTGATGATCCTCGGGCCTGTCCTCCTTCTCGCGGACCACGGAGCCGAACCGCTTCATCACCGCGTGGGCGGCGTCGAGGCGGCCGATGGCCATCAGGAACTTGGCGGATTCGGGGATGAAGCCGGACAGGGCGATCAGGATCAGGCCGGTTGGCAGGTTCAGGAACCACATGATCCGCCAGCCGAACTCCGGCTGCAGCCAGGCCGACGAACTGGACGAGGCCAGGTAGCCGCCCACCGCGCCCAGGCCGCCGACCAGCACCAGGGCCCAGCCGCGGTGCTTGGACGGCATGGTCTCGGCCAGCAGGGCGTAGACCACCGGCAGCAGTCCGCCGGCCGCCGCGCCCATCATGAAGCACATGCCGACGTTCCACCAGAAATCGGGCATGGCCCCGCAGATCGAGGTGCCGACGAACATCACCGCCGACAGCAGGATCGAGGCCCGCCGCCCGAAGAGGTCGGCCAGAGCGCCCCAGATGATCGAGCCCGCGACGGTGCCGGTGAGGGCCGCGAACGGCAGCCAGGCGACCATCGCCTTGCTCACGCCGTATTCCTTGATCATGCCGGGCACCACGAAGCCCAGGCTGGCCGGCTTCATGATGTCGATGACCAGGGCCACCACCAGCACCAGCATCAGGCCCCAGTGGGCCAGGGACAGCGGCGCGTCCTCGGGCGGCGTGACCTCGATCGTGTGCTCCAGGTGATGGTCGACGCCGCGACGGGGCAGCAGGCCCCAGCCGGCCAGGGCGCAGCCGGGCGGGATGAGCAGCATGCCCACGGTCATGCCCAGGTCCATCTTCATGCCGGCCAGCTGGTAGCCGATGTCGGCGCCCATCAGGTACATCGGCAGGTGCAGGACCACGCCGGCGGTGACCACCAGGCAGCCCAGCCAGAAGGCCCACAGGCGCTTGCGGTCGGCGAGGACGTGATGGGCGGGTGTCTGGGCTGTCATCGGCGTCCAACAAACATGGGCCAGCGTTCTATCCAAGCGGAGCCATAACATGGGCCCGTGCGTTGACGAATTTCCATGGCACAAGGGGCGATATGGCCGACGACGCATCCTCGCTGACCTCCACCTCGCCGCCCGCCTCGCTGCTCAGGCCCGGCGCCACCTGCTGGCGCGTGGAACAGGCCGAGCGGCTGGCGCTGTTCATCGACAACGACGAGGCGTTCGACGCGCTGAAGTCCATCCTGCTGTCGGCCCGCAAGTCGATCTGGATCCTGGCCTGGGTGTTCGACCCCCTGACGCGCCTCGACCCCGACCGGGTCAGGAAGAGCCGCGATCCCCGGCACGTGGACCGCATCGGCCTGCTGCTGCGCCGGCAGGCGGCGCTGAACCCGGGCCTGGACGTGCGGATCCTGGTCTGGGACATGCCGTTCCCGATCGCCGCCTCGCAGCTGTTCGGACCCCATCGCGGCCAGGTGTTCTTCACCGGCTCGCGGGTGAAGTACCACCTCGACAACACCCTGCCGGCCAGCGCCTGCCATCACCAGAAGGTGGTGGTGGTCGACGGCTCGGTCGCCCTGGTCAGCGGCGGCGACATTGGCGTCGATCGCTGGGACACCACCCAGCACCTGGACAACGATCCCCGCCGTCGCCTGCCGACCGGCCGCCATTATCCGGCCCGGCACGAGGTGGCGGCCCTGGTCGACGGCAAGGCGGCCGAGGCCCTCGGCGACCTGTTCATCGCCCGCTGGGGCCGGTCGACGGGCGAGGCGCTGGAGCGCTCTGAAAAGCCCGAGGCGGCGCCCTGGCCGGACTACCTGGTCCCCGACCTTCGCAACCTGTCGGTCGGCATCTGTCGCACCCAGCCGGCCTGGAAGGACGATCCGGAGATCAACGAGTCGATGCTGATGCACCTGGCCGCCATCAAAGCGGCCAGGCGGCTGGTCTATCTGGAGAACCAGTACCTGACCTCGCCGATCATCGTCGAAGCCCTGGCCGAGCGCCTGGCCGAGCCGGACGGCCCCGAGGTGGTGACCGTGGGGCCGGCCCACAGTCCCAGCTATTTCGACCAGATGACCATGGACAGCGCCCGCACCTCGGCGATCAACCGCCTGCGCGAGGTCGACGTCCACGGCCGCTTCTCGGCCTTCAGCGCCCGCACGCCCAAGGGCGCGGCGATCATCGTCCATTCCAAGGTGGCGATCGTGGACGACCGGGTGCTGCGGCTGGGCTCGGCGAACCTGAACAACCGCTCGATCGGGCTGGACACCGAATGCGACATCGCCTTCGAGGGGACCGACGAGACCAGCCGCGCCGCGGTCCGCGCCTTCCTGGGCCGGCTGATCGGCCACTTCCTCGATCACGAGACCGGCTATGTGCTGGAGACCTACGACCGCCTGGGCGGCCTGGCGGCGACGATCAACGCCCTGGATCGCAAGGACGGCCAGCCGCGCCGCCTGGCGCCGGTGCCGATCAGGCCCCTGACCGGCGTCCAGCAGTTCATCGCCGACTGGAGCCTGGGCGACGCGATCTCGCCCACCGACGCCTGGCGCCCCTGGGGCCGCCGCAAGCGCCTCAAGCGCGAGCTGCACCGTCTGACGGTGGATACCCTGCCGGAGTTGCCGGATCACCTGCGGGAGTGATCTTGCTCCGCTCATCCCGGCGTTCGCCGGGATGAGCGGCTTGAAGGCAAGGTACGAAACCGAGCGTGTCAGGCGCCGGTGATCTCCAGGTCGACCACCAGGGGCAGGTGGTCCGAGGCCGCCCGCGCCAGCGACCCATAGGGCGAACGAACCGCCACCGTCTCCAGGCCCTTGGTCAGGAAGACGTGGTCGATGCGCATGAACGGGAAGCTGGACGGGAAGGTCGCGGTCGGCGTCTTGCTCCAGGTCGCGCTCTGGGTCTGCGCGTCGCGCAGGGCGGCCCTCAGCAGGCGATAGGTGGCCGAATAGGGCGTGGCGTTGAAGTCGCCCAGCAGGATGCCCGGGGCCTTCCAGGCGTCGTGGGTGATCCAGTCCTCCCCGAGCAGGGCGGCCGCCTGCCGCTTCTGCTCCGGAGGCGCCAGGCCCAGGTGGGTGTTGATGATCTGCACCGGCGTCCCGCCGACGTCGACGGTGATCCAGATCGCGCCGCGCGGCTCCAGGCCGGGAATGCGCGGATACAGCGGCAGGCCGTCGGCCTTGACCTTCTTCTCGGGCAGGGCGGTCAGGATGGCGTCGCCGTAAAGCTCCTCCTCCACCGCCATGGCCGGATGGAAGTGCGAGCGCATCTTCAGCAGTTCGGCCAGGCGGTGGGCCTGGTCGACGCCCCGGGTGCGGGCCCGGCGGACGTCCAGTTCCTGCAGCGCCACGACGTCGGCGTTTTCCGCAGCGATGACCTCGGCCACACGCTCGACGTCGAGCTTGCGGTCCGTGCCCACGCAACGGTGGACATTGTAGGTCATGAGACGAAGCTTCATCCGTCGAAGAGATCGCCTGAGGTCGCTGGAGGTTCCGTCCTCGCCAAGCTTTGGACGGGCGGGGGATTGCGGCTGAGCATGAACAGGCAGCTTTCGGCGCGCCAGTTCTCGATGGCTTTCGTCGGGTCGATCTGCCGGGCCGGGCCGTCGCCCGCGAAGGCGGCGCAGGCGTCGATGCGCACGCCCAGGTCCTCGGTCAGGGCCAGGAAGTCGGCCAGGGTGCACAGGTGGATGTTGGGCGTCGCCCACCAGGGCAGCGGCAGGGCCTTGGTCTCGGGCATGCGGCCCCGGTGCAGCAGCGACCAGCGCACGCGCCAGTGGCCGAAGTTCGGGAACGACACCACGGCCCGGTCGGCGATCCGCAGCAGCTCGTCCAGCACGTGCCGCGGCCGCCGCGTGGCCTGCAGGGTCTGGGACAGCACCGCATAGTCGAAACTGCGGTCGGGGAAGTGGTCGAGGTCCTGGTCGGCGTCGCCCTGCACCACGGACAGGCCGCGCGACATGCAGGCGGCCACGCCCGCGGCGCTGATCTCCAGCCCCCGGCCGTCGACCTGTTTTTCCTTCGTCAGCAGATCCAGCAGCACCCCCTCGCCGCAGCCGACGTCCAGCACGCGGGAGCCGGGGCGGATCAGGCGCAGGATCTCCCTGAAATCTTCGCGGATCATGCTCCTCCCCCTGTGGGGGAGGTGTCGGCGCAGCCGACGGAGGGGGGAGTGATCGGCTGATAGCCACAACCCGGATCGACGACCCCAAAACGCCCCCCGCGGGCCTTCGGCCGCCTCCCCCACAGGGGCAGGGGTATCGCATATGGAAAAACGGCCATCTCGGTGCGCAGTGGAGCCGACTCGAAAGTCAGTATTCGCGCGCGATCCGAAGCTTTCCTTGGGTCGATCCAGGTGGCGCCAAAGCCGGTCCGAACCCTGATTTGGGCCGGAATTTCCATATGCGATACCCCTGCCCACAGGGGGAGGGCCTGGGTTACGCGAGCCATCACAGTCCTCTTTCCCGTTCGACCGAGCCGAGGAAACCCTGCAGGGCCGCGTCCATCACCGGTTCGTCCAGCAGGAAGGCGTCGTGTCCCTTGTCGCTCTCGATCTCGACGAAGGCCGCGCGGCAGCCGGCGGCGGTCAGGGCGCGGACGATGTGGCGGTTCTCGGCGGTCGGATAGAGCCAGTCGCTGGTGAACGACAGCACGCAGAAGCGCACGTGGCGGGCCCTGGCGAAGGCCTGGGCCAGCACGCCGCCGTGGGCCGCGGCCAGGTCGAAATAGTCCATGGCCCGGGTGATGTAGAGATAGGAGTTGGCGTCGAAGCGGTCGACGAAGCTGGTTCCCTGGTGGCGCAGGTAGCTCTCCACCTGGAAGTCGGCGTCGAAGCCCCAGGACAGGCCGTCGCGCTGCAGCTCGCGGCCAAACTTCCGCTGCAGGGCCGGCTCGGACAGGTAGGTGATGTGGGCGGCCATCCGGGCCACCGCCAGGCCCTTTTCGGGCCGCGACTTGCCTTGCGCGTAGGCGCCGGCCTTCCAGTCGGGATCGGCCATGATCGCCTGGCGGCCCACCTCGTGGAAGGCGATGTTCTGGGCCGAGTGGCGCGAGGCCGAGGCGACGATCACCGCGCTGAACAGCTTGTCCGGATAGTCGGTCGCCCATTGCTGGACCTGCATGCCGCCCATCGAGCCGCCGATCACCGCCAGCAGGGTCTCGACCCCCAGGGCTTCGACCAGCATCGCCTGGGCCCGCACCATGTCGGCGATGGTGATCACCGGGAAGCTCAGGCCGTAGGGCTTGCCGGTGGCCGGATTGGTCGAGGCCGGGCCGGTCGAGCCCATGCAGCCGCCGACCACGTTCGAGCAGATGACGAAGTGCTTGGCCGGATCGATGGGCTTGCCAGGGCCGACCAGGCGGGTCCACCAGCCGGGTTTGCCGCTGACGGGGTGCGCGCCGGCCACGTGCTGGTCGCCGGTCAGGGCGTGGCAGATCAGGACAGCGTTCGTGCCGTCCGCGTTCAGCTCGCCCCAGGTGCGGTAGGCGATCTCGAGGTTTTCCAGCTGGGCGCCGGAATCCAGCCGCAGGGGCTGATGCGACGGGAACCGCCAGGTTCCGCCCTCCGACAGCACAGGTCCGGCGAAGTCGAGTTCAGCCATGCCCGCCTTGGACCGCTTGGCGCCTCCCGTGTCAACCGCGCTTCCTGAGCGCCGCGGTGAAGGCTATGGAGGGTCATGGACCGACTGATCCTCATGCGCCACGGCAAGGCCGAGCAGCACGCCGCTTCGGGCGGCGATTTCGAACGCGCCCTGGCGCCGCGCGGCCAGAACGACGCGGCCCTGATGGGCAAGGTCCTGGCCAAGGCCGGCCTGACGCCGGACCTGGCCCTGGTCTCTTCGGCCCGCCGCACCCGCGAGACCTGGGACGCCGCCGCCCCGGCCTTTCCCAAGGCCCGGGCCGAGACCCGCCGCGATCTCTACCACGCCGAGGCCCAGGACGTGCTGGCGGCGATTCGCCAGGAAGCGCCCGATGGCGGAACCGTCATGGTGGTGGGCCACAATCCCGGCCTGCACGAACTGGCCCTGCGCCTGGCCCTGGGCGGTCCGGCCGATCCCGCCAGGCTGGCCCAGCTGCGCGGCAAATTTCCCACCGCGACCGTCGCGGTGTTCTCGATCGATCCCGACGGAGCCCCGACCTTGAGCCACCTGTTCTATGCTTCGGAAAACGGCGGGCACGGCGGCGAATGAGCAAGATCTACAAGATCCTTCCGAAGGCGGAGTGGGACGCCGCCCGGGCCTCTGGAACCTTCGCCGGCTCGGCGGTCGACCTGGCCGACGGCTTCATCCACTTCTCCGGCCACGACACCGCCCAGCGGACCGCCGAGCTCTATTTCAGGGGCCAGTCCGACCTGATGCTGCTGACCGTCGAGGCCGACCACCTGGGCGAGGCCCTGAAATGGGAGGCCTCGCGCGGCGGGGCCCTGTTCCCGCACCTGTTCCGCGACCTGAAGGTGGATGAGGTGATCGCCGAGCGGGCGCTGGCGCTCGACGTCGACGGCGCGCCGATCCTGGGCGAGCTGAGCGCATGAGCCTGCACGACGTCGCCGCCCGCGCCCTGCACGTGCTCGACCCCGAGGACGCCCACGGCTGGGCGATCCGGGGGCTGAAGATGGGCCTGGGCCCGCGCCAGTCCGACGTCGACGACCCGATCCTGGCCTGCAGCGTCGCCGGCCTGCCGCTATCCAACTGCGTGGGCCTGGCCGCCGGCTTCGACAAGAACGCCGAGGTTCCCGCCGCCATGTCACAGGCCGGCTTCGGCTTCGTGGAATGCGGCACGGTCACGCCCCTGGCCCAGGCCGGCAACCCGCGGCCGCGGCTGTTTCGCCTGACCCAGGACCAGGCGGTGATCAACCGCATGGGCTTCAACAATGAGGGGCTCGAGCCGTTCGCCGCGCGCCTGTCGGCCCTGAAGGCCCGTCGCGCCGGCGGCCGCCAGCCCGTCGTCGGGGCCAATATCGGGGCCAACAAGGACGCGGTCGACCGCATCGCCGACTATGTCGCCGGCCTGACGCGGCTGTGGGGGCTGTCGGACTATTTCACCGTCAACATCTCCTCGCCCAACACGCCGGGCCTGCGGGCGCTGCAGACCAGGGCGGCGCTGGAGGAACTGTTGGGCCGCATCGCCGAGGCGCGCGGCCTGCTGAAGGCGGCCGGAGCGGTCGACTATCCGATCTTCCTGAAGGTCGCGCCCGACCTGGAGGACGGCGAGGTCGAGGCCATCGTCGAGACCGTCGCCGCCAACGGCCTGAACGGGATCATCGTCAGCAACACCACGGTCGCCCGGCCCGCCGACCTGACCTCGCCCCACAAGGGCGAGAGCGGCGGGCTTTCGGGCCGGCCGCTGCTGACCGACTCGACCGCCATGCTGGCCCGCTTCCACGCGGCCGACGGCGGCCGTCTGGTCCTGATCGGGGCGGGCGGGATCGCCAGCGGCGCCGACGCCCTGGCCAAGATCCGCGCCGGGGCCTGCGCCGTGCAGCTCTATTCGGCCCTGGTCTATGGCGGCCCCGGCCTGGTCCAGCGCATCAAGCGCGAGCTGGCCGCCCGGCTTCGCGCCGAGGGCTTCGCCGCGGTGACCGACGCGGTCGGCGCGGGATGACGCCCGACGCCACCCTGGCCTGGCTGCGCCGGTTCGGGCCGCTGGGCGCGCTGCTGATCCTGCTGGTCGTCGCCCTGGCCAGCGGCCTGGCGGGCAAGCTCGACCTGGCCACACTGCAGGCCCACGGACAGGCCCTGCAGACCTATGCCGCGGCCAACCCGCTGAAGTGCGCGGCGATCTATATCCTGATCTACGTCGCCACGGTGTCGATCTCGCTGCCGGGGGCCCTGATCCTGTCCCTGACCGGCGGCTTCCTGTTCGGGCCGATCGGCGGCGGGGCGGTGGCGGTGACCGGGGCGACCGGCGGTTCGACCGTGGTCTACCTCGTCTGCCGCACCGCCTTCGGCGACTTCCTGCGCCAGAAGCCCGGCGCCCTGCTGACCCGGATCGAGGAGGGCTTCAAGGCCGACGCCTTCTCCTACCTGCTGACCCTGCGCCTGATCCCGGCCTTTCCCCTGCTGCTGGTCAATGTGGCCTCGGGCCTGATGAACATTCCGGTGCGCACCTACCTGCTGGCCTCGTTCCTGGGGATGATCCCCAGCTCGTTCGTCTATGCCGGGATCGGCGCGGGCCTGGGCCACATCTTCGCCAGCGGCGAGCCGGTGACGATGCACACCTTGTTCTCGCCGCGCATCTATCTGCCGATCGTGGCGATGGGCGCCCTGGCCCTGTTGCCGCCGCTGTGGCGCTATTGGCGGCGCCGACGCGTTGCCGAAGCCCCAGACGTGAAGTAACCCAGACGAATGACCGAGCCGGTCGCGCCCGCAGTGTCGGAACCTCCCAAGCCAGGGCGTCGCTTTCCCTGGCCCGGCGGCCTGTCGGCGCGGCTGCTGCTGCTGACCGCCCTGTTCGTGGCCATCGCCGCCGCCTTCATCCTGCCGCCGGCCCTGGCCGACTTCGAGAAGCAGTGGCTGCTGGACCGCGTGCGGTCCGCCGAACTGGCCTCGACCATCGCCGACGCCGATCCCGAGCGCCGGGTGACCGATCGCGTGTCGCAGCAACTGCTCGACCAGGCCGGGGTGGTGATCGTGGCGCTGGAGGTGGACGGCGCCCGCCGCCTGGTCCTGCCCACCGAGCCGCGCGGCCTGAAGATCAAGCCGCCCTACCTGGTCGACCTGCGCCGCCAGAACCCCGGCTCCTGGCTGGCCGCCCCGTTCTTCACCCTCAAGAGCGCGCCCGGCAGCATGGTGCGGGTGATGGCCGAGCCGCGCTTTCGCCAGGAGGCCGAGTTCGTCGAGATCGTCCTGCCCGACGCCCAGCTCAAGGCCCTGCTGGTCGGCTATCTGGGCCGCCTGGCCGCGGTGACGATCTTCGTGGCCGGCCTGGCGGGCGGGCTGATCTATCTGGCGCTGAACTTCCTGCTGGTGCGGCCGATGCAGCGTCTCACCCTGGCCATGGAGCGGTTCCGGGCCAATCCGGAGGATCCCGCCGCCCGGGTGGTGGTCTCGCGCCGCCGCGACGAGATCGGCCGCGCCGAGCGCGAACTGGACATGATGCAGACCGACCTGATCACCGCCCTGCAGGCCAAGGCCCGCCTGGCGGCCCTGGGCGAGGCGGTGGCCAAGATCAATCACGACCTGCGCAACATGCTGACCAGCGCCCAGATGGCGTCCGACCGCCTGGCCGCCCTGGGCGACCCCAAGGTGGCCCAGGCCCTGCCGCGCCTCGAACGCGCCCTCGACCGCGCCATCACCCTGGCCAGCGACGTGATGGCCTACGGCAAGTCCAAGGAACCGGCCCCGGCCCTGCGCGCCACGCCGCTGCGCGCCGCCCTCGACATGGCCGCCGAGGACGCCGGCCTGCTGCCCTCCGGCGTGGCCCTGGAGACGGTGATCGACGGCCGCGAGCAGGTGCTGGCCGACCCGGACCAGCTGCACCGCATCCTCACCAACCTGCTGCGCAACGCCCGCGAGGCGATCGAGGGCGCCCCCGACCGCGGCGGCAAGGGCCGGGTGTTCGTCGAGCTGCGCCGGGCCGAGGGTCTGAGCGTCCTGCGGCTGTCCGACGATGGTCCCGGCGTGCCGGAGAAGGCCCGCAACAACCTGTTCCAGCCGTTCGTCGGCTCGGTGCGGCGCGGCGGCACCGGCCTGGGTCTGGCCATCGCCCGCGAACTGGCCCAGGGCCACGGCGGCGACCTGGCCCTGGTCGAGACCGGCCCTGGTGGCTCGGTGTTCGACCTGACCCTGGCGGGAACGCCCGATCCGCTGCCGGAAGCGCCGCCGGAGCCCGTGAAGCCCAAGGCGAAGTCCAAGCCCTAGCGACGGCTACATGGCCCGCGCGATCCATCCGTAAGCGATCGCCAGCCCCAACTTGTCATCCCGGGCGTAGCTGTTCAGTCCGGGGACATGCCTGACGGGTGTTCGGGGACATAGCTGACACATCATCATTGGCGGACTGGCTCGAAGG
>NZ_JBWKPX010000014.1:107413-138931 GCF_059418465.1 Caulobacter sp. GW821-FHT09A05 | reverse complement strand
CTGATCGTCACCCTCAACGCCATGCTCCAGACCCGCCAACCCTGGACCTTGCCTCAGACCACAGTTGCTTGACACGGTCAGACGCCAGAGCAGGCTCGCCATCAAGGTTTCAAGGCGTGGCCTCGCCGCTGGCGGGCGGATTGCAAGGGACCGGGGCGGCCCCCCTAAAATCCGCTCATCCCGGCGAATGCCGGGACCCAGATGGAATGGCTTTGGGGCTGACGCCATACGCGCTGAGCTTTTCCAGCCCACCACACCGCTTTGGGATCTGGGTCCCGGCATTCGCCGGGATGAGCGGTGTCCGGGGGTCACAACCGCCCGCGCCGCCCGCCCTTGAGCTTGTCCAGCGCCCGGCGGGCGATCTCGGCCTGGGCGGCGACGGGAGCAGCGACGGGGGCGGCCACGGGCGCGTCCGCCGGCGCGTCCATTGGGGCGGCGGTCGCCCTGGAGGCCATCAGCATCTCGCGCACGTTGGCCACGCCCTGAGTGGCGTGGAGGCCGGCGGCGGCCGTCTCGGCGAACTGCGGCTTGCCGCGCGGCGTCGGAAGGACCAGGGCGATCTTGCGGGCCATGGCGGCCAGTTCGCCGATGGCTTTTGCCTTGTCGCGGGCCTGGCGGATCGCGGCGGGATCGGTGGTGGCCTCGATGCTCGCCCAGGCCGCTTCGAGGGCGTCCATCAGCTTGAGCTGGAAGGTCAGGCACCGGGTGGGGATGTCTTGGGCTTGGGTCATGCCGCTAGTGTGCGGCCGTCCTGGAGGGTGGGGACAGGAAACGTGCGTTTTTGTGCAAGCTGTTGATCGGGTTGGGGTTTGTTTCGGCGGGAGCGGGGATAAGTTCGATCCCTCTCCCCTTGCGGGAGAGGGGGGCCTCCGAAGGAGGTCGGGTGAGGGGTCTCTCGAACGAAAGCCGCCGCGACCGGCCTTTCGGCTGATCGCGGCGGACCCGGTCTTCGACCCCTCATCCGACCCGCTGCGCGGGCCACCTTCTCCCGCAAGGGGAGAAGGAAGCGCGAGGCCTGTGGATAACTTTCGCCGCTACGACGTCCACCCCCCGCCCAGCGCCTTGTAGATCGCCACGACGTTGGTGTTCACGCCGGTCTCGGCCACCGTCAGGGAGTCCTCGGCGGCCAGCAGGGTCCGCTCGGCGTCGAGCAGCACCAGGAAGTCGATGCCGCCCTCCTTGTACTGGATGCGGGCCAGCTCGGCGGCGCGTCGCGAAGCGGCGGCCTGGTTGGTCAGGCTGACCAGCTGGGCCTGCTGCTGGCGATAGGCGACCAGGGCGGTCTCCAGGTCCTCCAGCGCCCGCAGCACGGTCTGGTCGTAGCTGGCCAGGGCCGCGTCGTTGCGGGCCTCCGCCGCCTTCAGCCGCTGGTGGGCGCCGCCCAGGTCGAGGGCCGGCCAGGACACCGACGGGGCCACCGACCAGGCCTGGCTGGCGCTGTTGCCGAAGCCGCTGGCCGTGCCCGACAGGAAGCCGATGAAGCCCGTCACCCGCACGCGCGGGAACAGGTCGGCCGTGGCCACCCCGACCTTGGCGGTCTGGGCGGCCAGGCGCCGCTCGGCCGCCTGGACGTCGGGACGCCGGCGCAGCAGGTCGGCGGCGTCGCCGATCGGCAGGGCGGCGATCAGCGGCGTGACCTCGGCGTCGGCCTTGGTCGCCAGGGCCGCGTCCAGCTCGCCCGGCCGCTTGCCGACCAGCACGCAGAGCCGGTAGTTGGCCCGCTTCTCGGCGGTGATCAGCGCCGGGATGACCGCCTCGGTGGCGTTCAGGCGGGCCTGGGCGCTGGCCACGTCGATCGGGCTGCCGGCCCCGGCGTTGTAGCGCACCTGGGTCAGCCGCAAGGTCTCGCGCTGGGTGTCGAGGTTGCGGTTGGCCACGGCCAGGCGGGCCTGGGCGCCGCGCAGTTCGAGGTAGTTTCGAGCCACTTCCGCGGCGATGGTCACCTGGGCGTCGCGCAGGTCGGCCCGGGCCGCCCCGGCCTCGGCCCGCGCCGACTCCACGCCCCGGCGGACGCGGCCGAACAGGTCGATCTCCCAGCCGGCGTCGAAGCCGGCCTGGTAGGTCTCGCTTTCGACCCGCTGGCCGTTCGAGCCCGGCTGCTGCTGGTCGCTCTTCTGGTAGGCGCCGCTGGCGGTGACCCGCGGCAGCTGGTCCAGGCGGGCGTCCTTGAACAGGGCGCGGGCCTCGTCCACCCGGGCGACCGCGACGCGGATGTCGAGATTGCCGTCCAGGGCCTGGGTCACCAGGCCGTCCAGCACCGGGTCGTTGAACGCCTTCCACCACTGGGCCTCGGGATTGGCGGTCGAGAAGGCGCCGGCGGGGGCGTTCTGCAGCGCCACCGGCGCCTGGACGGGGGTCTTGTAGTCGGGGCCGACGGCGCAGGCGGCGAGCAGGAGCGCCGAAGCGCCGGCGGCGAAGGCGAGTTTCAACGTCGTCATGGAAGCTGTCATCCCGGACAAGCGAAGCGCAGATCCGGGACCGCCGGAAGCGCCGAGTTCAGGCGTCGGTCCCGGATCTGCGCGCTGCGCGCTACGTCCGGGATGACAGCCGTTTTTGGGGGAGAAAGGTATGGAGGCGTTCATCAGTGCGCCTCCACGGCGTCGGTCGAACGGGCCGCCTTCAGCGCCGCCCGGCGGGCGGTGTTGCGGCGGATCACGAAGTAGAAGATCGGGGTCAGGATCAGGCCGAACACCGTCACCCCGAGCATGCCGGAGAACACCGCCACGCCCATGGCCCGGCGCATCTCCGCGCCCGCCCCGTGGGAGACGACCAGCGGCCACACGCCCATGATGAAGGCGATCGAGGTCATCAGGATCGGCCGCAGGCGCAGGCGGCAGGCTTCCAGCACCGCCTGCATGGGCGTGTCGCCGTGCTCCTCCCGCTCCTTGGCGAACTCGACGATCAGGATGGCGTTCTTACAGGCCAGCCCCACCAGCACGATCAGCCCGATCTGGGTGAAGATGTTGTTGTCGCCATGGGTCAGCAGCACGCCGGCCAGGGCCGATAGCAGGGTCATCGGCACGATCAGGATGACGACCAGCGGCAGGCTCCAGCTCTCGTACTGGGCGACCAGCACCAGGAAGGCCAGCAGCACGCAGAGCGGGAAGATGTAGATCGCCGTGTTGCCCGCCAGGATCTGCTGGTAGGTCAGCTCGGTCCACTCGTAGCCCATGCCGTTGGGCAGCTCCTGCTTGGCCAGGTCCTCCAGCGCCTTCTGGGCCTGGCCCGTCGAATAGCCGGGGGCCGGGCCGCCGTTGATCTCGGCCGTGAGCACGCCGTTGTAGTGGCTCTCGCGGTCGGGGCCGGTGGCTTCCTTGAAGCTGACGAAGGCGCCCAGCGGGATCATCTGGCCCTGACCGTTGCGGGTCTGCAGGCGCAGCATCTGCTCGGGCTGCATGCGGAATTTCTGGTCGGCCTGGACGTTGACCTCGTAGGTGCGGCCAAAGCGGTTGAAGTCGTTGACGTACAGCGAGCCCAGATAGACCTGCATGGTCTCGAACAGGTCGGTCAGGGACACGCCCGAGGCCCGCGCCTTCTCGCGATCGATGTTGGCCTCGATCTTCGGCACGCTGACCTGGTAGGTCGAGAACACGCCGGTCAGGGCGGGGTCCTTGCGGGCCTTGTCGATCAGGTTCTGGGTCTGCTTGTTCAGCTCCTCGGGGCCCAGGCCCGCGCGGTCGACGATCTGCATGCGGAAGCCGCCGATCGTGCCCAGCCCCTGCACCGAAGGCGGTGGGAAGACCGCGATCTGGGCGTCGGGGATGGCGCCGAACTTCTGGTTCAGCTGGCCGACGATGGCGTTGGCCGACAGGTCGTGGCCCTTGCGGTTCTTGAAGTCGTCCAGCGGGAAGAACACCGCGCCGGAGTTGGGGCTGTTGATGAAGCCGTTGGCCGACAGGCCGGGGAAGGCCACCGAGTGCTTGACGCCCGGCACCTTCATGGCGATGTCGCCCATCTGGCGGATGACGGCTTCGGTGCGGTCCAGCGAGGCCGCGTCGGGCAGCTGCACGACGGCGACCACATAGGCCTTGTCCTGCTGGGGCACGAAGCCGCCGGGCGTCTTCATGAAGGCGCCGACCGTCAGGGCCAGCAGGATCCCGTAGACCACCAGGCCCGCGGTCGACCTGCCCAGGGTGCGGCCGACATTGCGGACATAGCCGTTCGAGGCCTTGGCGAAGAAGCGGTTGAACGGGTTGAACAGCCAGCCCAGGGCCGCGTCGATGACCTTCTGGAAGCGGTCCTTGGGCGCGTCGTGGCTCTTGAGCAGCACGGCGGCCAGGGCCGGCGACAGGGTCAGGGAGTTGAAGGCCGAGATCACCGTCGAGATGGCGATGGTCAAGGCGAACTGGCGGTAGAACTGGCCCGACAGGCCGCTGATGAAGGCGGTGGGAATGAACACCGCGCACAGCACCAGGGCCGTGGAGATGATCGGTCCGGTGACCTCGCTCATGGCCTTGCGGGTGGCCTCGGGCGGCGGCAGTCCGTTGGAGATGTTGCGCTCGACGTTCTCGACCACGACGATGGCGTCGTCGACCACGATGCCGATGGCCAGGACCAGGCCGAACAGGGTCAGGGCGTTGAGGCCGAAGCCCAGCATCAGCAGGACGGCGAAGGTGCCGATCAGCGAGACGGGCACGGCGATCAGCGGAATGATCGAGGCGCGCCAGCCCTGCAGGAACAGCACCACCACCAGCACCACCAGGATGATGGCCTCGATCAGGGTGTGGATCACCGAATTGATCGATTCCTGCACGAAGGCGGTGGTGTCGTAGATGATCTCGTAGTCGACGCCCTCGGGGAACTCCTTCTTCAGCTCCTTCATCGTCTTCTTGATGTCGGCGGCCATCTGCAGGGCGTTGGAGCCGGGACGCTGGAAGATCGGCATGGCCACGGCCGACTTGTTGTCGAGCAGCGAGCGCAGGGCGTAGTTGTTAGCGCCCATCTCCACGCGGGCCACGTCGCCCAGGTGGGTAATCTCGCCGTTGTCGCCCGAGCGGATGATGACCTCGCGGAACTGCTCCTCGTCGGTCAGGCGGCCGGGGGCGTTGACCGACAGCTGGAACTCAGCGCCGACATTGCTCGGCGGCGCGCCCAGCTGGCCGGCGGCGACCTGGACGTTCTGCTCGCGCAGGGCCTTGACCACGTCGCCGGCCGTCATGTTCAGCGAAGCCAGCTTCTCGGGATCCAGCCAGATCCGCATCGAATAGGCGCCAGCCCCGAAGATCTGCACGTCGCCCACGCCGTCGACCCGCTTGAGGCGGTCACGCACGTTCAGCTGCGCGTAGTTGCTCAGATAGAGCATGTCGTAGCGGTTGTTGGGCGAGATCATGTGCACGACCAGGGTCAGGTCGGGCGAGGCCTTGTCGGTGGTCACGCCGATGCGCTGCACCTCCTGGGGCAGTTTCGGCAGGGCTTGGGCGACGCGGTTCTGGACCTGCACCTGGGCCTTGTCGAGGTCGGTGCCCAGGGCGAAGGTGACGGTCAGGACCATCGCGCCGTCGGAGGCCGACTGCGACGACTGGTAGATCATGCCCTCGACGCCGTTGATCGCCTGCTCCAGCGGGGCGGCGACGGTCTGGCCGATGACGGCGGGGTTGGCGCCCGGATAGGCGGCGCGCACGACCACGGTCGGCGGCACCACCTCGGGATATTCCGAGATCGGCAGGCGCGGCAGAGCCACCAACCCGGCGATGAAGATGACGATCGAGAGCACGGCGGCGAAGCGCGGTCTGCTCACGAAGAACTTTGAGAAATTCATGGGAGGCGTCCGGGGAGGAGGCAAAGAGGGGGCGTTACGCGGCTAAGCGTCGGACCGTTGCGGATCCGCCCTCGTCCTTCGACAGGCTCAGGATGAGGGCTACTGGTGGGGCGGTTCAGTCGGAAACCTCATCCTGAGCTTGTCGAAGGACGAGGTTTCCGTGTCGCGGTCAGTTCTGGCCGACGCTGTTGATCATCGCGACCCGCTGCGGACCGGTCTCGAACTGCGACAGGTCCGAGGACAGGTCGGTCTTGACGACCACCGGGTTGACGGTGTCGCCCGGCTTGACCTTCTGCAGGCCGCCGACGATCACCCGGTCGCCGGGCTTCAGGCCCGTGCGGATGATGCGCAGGTTGCCGGCCAGGGGGCCGATCTCGACCGGGCGGTACTCGGCCTTGTTGTTGGCGCCGACCACCACGACGTAGCGCTTGCCCAGGTCGGTGGCCACCGCGCGGTCGGGGGCCAGGGCCACCGTCGCCGAGGTGTCGCTGACCATGCGGATGCGGGCGAACAGGCCGGGGGTGAACCGGCCGTCGGCGTTGGCGAAGATCGCCCGGCCGTTGATCGTGCCGCTCTTGGCGTCCAGGGCGTTGTCGATGAACTTCAGCTGGCCCTGGTGCGGATAGCCGTCCTCGGTCATCAGGCCCATGTAGACCGGGCTGGCCTTGCCGCGTTCGGCCGAGGCGTACTTCAGGAAGGTCTGCTCGTCGGCGTTGAACGTGGCGTAGATCGGGGTGTCGCTGACCACGGTGGTCAGCAGGTCGGACGGGGTGACCAGGTTGCCGCGGGTGATCACGGCCTTGGAGACCCGGCCGTCGATCGGCGAGACCACGCGGGTCCATTCCAGGTTCAGGCGGGCGGTCTGGTAGGCGGCGTTGGCGGCGCCGAGATTGGCCTGGGCGGCCTTTTCTTCGGCCGACAGCCGGTCGAACTCGCTCTGGGCCAGGGCGTTCTGCTCGATCAGCCGGCGGCCGCGCTCGCGGTTGACGACGGCCAGGTCCAGCTGGGCCTTGGCGCGGGCCACCTCGGCCTGGGCCCGGTTGGCCTCGGCCTGGTAGGGGCGCGGGTCGATCTGGAACAGCACCTGGCCCTTGCGGACCCGGGCGCCTTCCTCGAAGCGGGCGCCGTCGATGTAGCCGCTGACGCGCGGGCGGATGTCGACGGTGTCGATGGCCTCGAGGCGACCGGTGAAGTCATCCCACTGGCGCAGTTCCTTGAAGGCCACCGGGGTGATGGTGACCTGGGCGGGCGGCGGGGCGGCTTCCTGCTTGGCCTGGGCGCTGCAGGCGGCCAGCACGGCCATGGCGGCCAGGCCGGCGAAAGACGTGAGAACGGGGCGGAGGGACATAGGCGTACCTATCGGACAAGAAGAGGCGGGGGAGGAGACGCGGGTGTTTTTCTATTCCCAGACGGGACGCCGGGATTTCTGGCGGGCCTTGGGCGAGGCGGCCCAGTCCGCGCCGACCGAGCCGTCGGCGCCTTGGCCGATCAGCTTGCGGAGCGAACGGGCGGGCCCGAAGACCCAGCGGGGGACGCTGGCGGACGGGGCGGCGGTGTCTGGGCTTGCGCTCGGGGGCATGGCTCGCGCTCCGTTCCGGGGTTAAGGATCAAATGTCGCAGTTGCTGTTGCTTGACGTGACGTCCATCTGTGACGATGTAGTCATATGTGACGATACCGTTCGGTATCATCCACGCGGTGAGAGATACTGACCGGTAACTCTCGCGTCAAGGTGAGGTGCTGTGAAAATGGCTGAGAGAAATTCTGGCGGGGGCAAGCTGGACGATCTGGAGGCGCCCGTGTGCGCTCCGTTGTCCAAGCGACCGGCTCGCGACCGGATCTTCGAAACGGCCCGCGAGCTGTTCTATCAGCACGGCATCCGCGCGGTGGGCGTCGAGGCGATCGCCGCCGAGGCCGACGCCACCAAGATGACGCTGTACCGCAACTTCCCGTCCAAGGACGAGCTGGTCGCCGAGGTGCTGCGCGAGCAGGAACGCGACTACTGGGCCTGGTGGGACGAGGTGACCGGCTGCACCTGCGGCGACCCGCGGGCCCAGCTGGAGGCGATCTTCGACGCCTTCGAGACCAAGGCCTGCAACGCCGATGTCCACGGCTGCCCGCTGTCCAACGCCGCCATCGAGCTGCACGAGGCCGACCACCCGGCCCAGAAGGTGTCGGTGGCCTACAAGCAGCAGCTCCACGCCCGGCTCGTCGACCTGTGCAAGCGGGCCGGCGCGCCGGACGACGACCTGGCCGACGGCCTGATGCTGCTGATGGAAGGGTCCTACACCGCCCGGGTGACCCTGGGCGCCGCCGGTCCCGTGCGGGCCGTGGCGCGGGCGGGCCGGGTGCTGATCAAGGCGCACCTGGACAAGCCGGACTGCTGAGGCGCTAGACGCGCCGCGCGGACACCCATCCCCCGACGGGTCCGCGCGGCGCGCGCCGGCGCCGCCCAAAGGGGAGGGAAAGGCGTCGCCGCCAAAAGCCTATCAAGACCGTAGGAATTGAGTCCCGGCAGATTTTCTGGCTCCGCCCGCAGATCGTCGAACGACCCGAGAAACTAAAAACGGGGCCAGGAGTTCTGGCTCGCGCCAGTTGCGTCCGCGACGTACCGATGTCGTCAAGTTGTGAAAGTGCGAGCCTATAAGATGTGTCGATGTCATCCCCTCGTAGGGCGAATGCCGATCTGACCTCGATGTTTCGGGGGTCGGTTCCGCCGCCCGAACAGCCGCTCGTTCGCGCCCCCTTTCAAGGTCTGGGCAGGCGCCTTCCAAGTCTGATTTGCGTAAGGAGCTCATCATGGCTCTGCTGATTTCCGTCGCCCCGGCCGAGCAAGGCTGGTCCGTGCGCTCCGAGGCCCTCGAGGCCGACCTCACCTTCGAACGCGGCGGCCGGGCCGAAGCCGCCGCCCGGGATCTGGCCAATCGCCTGGCCGCCTCCGGCCACGCCGCCGAGGTGCGGGTGTTCCTGCGCGACGGCGCCGAGGCCGGCCGCTTCCTGCACCCGGCGCGCGCCTGGGCGAGCTAGGGTTCGCCCAAGTCGGTCGATCACCGTCAAAGTTGTCATCCCGGAAAGCGCGGAGCGCTTGTCCGGGACCCAGGGCGGTCGCAAGGCGCCAACCCGGTCCCCTGGGTCCCGGACAGCCCCTGCGGGGCTTCCGGGATGACAACCTTTGGGTTGGCCTGAATACCTACAGCCACCCGTTCCGCTTGAACCGCCAGTACAGCCACCCGATCACCGCCACGATCCCGACCATCACCGCGGGATAGCCCCAGGCCCATTTCAGCTCGGGCATGTGCTCGAAGTTCATGCCGTAGATCCCGGCCACCGCCGTCGGCACCGCCAGGATGGCGGCCCAGGCGGCCAGCTTGCGGGTGATGGCGCTCTGCCGCTGCTGTTCCAGCAGGGAGGCGGCTTCGAACACCGAGGTGATCACCTCGCGCAGGGCGTCGACCATGCCCTCGACCTTCTGGGTGTGGTCGAGCACGTCGCGGAAATAGGGGCGGACGTCGTCGTCCAGGCAGGGGGTCTCCAGATGCTCCAGCCGCCCGCAGACCTCGGCCATCGGCGACAGCACCCGCTTGAAGCGGATCAGGTCGCGGCGCAGGTGGAACAGGCGCTTGACCTCGGCGTGGCTGAGGAAGGCCTCGAGCGTGCGGCGCTCGATGTCCAGAACCTCGTCCTCCAGGGCCTGGATGATCGGCAGGTAGCCGTCCACCACGAAGTCGAGCACCGCGTGCAGCACGTAGTCCGAGCCCTTGGACAGCAGGGCCGGCGAGGCCTCCAGCTGGGCGCGCAATTCGGTGTGGGCCCGGGCCGAGCCGTGGCGCACGGTGATCAGGTGGCCCTGGCCGACGAAGATCGCCGTCTCGCCATAGGCGATCTGGGCGTCGACCAGCTGGGCGGTGCGGGCCACCACGAACAGTTCGCGGCCATAGACCTCGACCTTCGGCCGCTGGTGGGCGTTGAGCGCGTCCTCGATCGCCAGGGGGTGCAGCTTGAAGCGGGTCTGCAGGCGGGCCAGTTCGGCCTGGGTGGGTTCGTACAGGCCGATCCAGACGAACTCGCCCGGCTTGACGGCCAGGGCGTCGTCCCGGTCCAGGCTGACCTCGCGGATCCGCACGCCGTCCTTGTAGATATAGGCCGCGACGACGCTCATCAGGATCCCCAACCGCTTGTCTGGTCCCGCAAAATGGGACCGTGAAGATTTCTCCGAGCCAACGCTTCGGCTTTCGTCCGGTTCATGTATAGCCTCTCGCCAACGCCGCGAACGCCGGTCATGATGGTTGCGGTAACAGTGTTTGATCGCCGGCCGCGGCGACGGGGGAGATACGAATGGGAAGCGACGCCGCGCAAACGGTGAAGGGCGCCAAGGACGGTCGCGCCGTCGGGCGCAAGGACGCCTTGGTCATCGGAGCCGCCTCGGTCGGCACGGTGTTCGAGTGGTACGACTTCTACCTCTACGGCTCGCTGGCCACCTACATCACCAAGCATTTCTTCTCGGGGGTCAATGAGACCACCGGCTATATCTTCGCCTTGCTGGCCTTCGCGGCGGGCTTCGCGGTGCGGCCGTTCGGGGCCCTGGTGTTCGGCCGGCTGGGCGACCTGTGGGGTCGCAAGAACACCTTCCTGGTGACCATGCTGCTGATGGGCCTGTCGACCTTCGTGGTCGGCCTGCTGCCCAGCTACGCCAGCATCGGCATCGCCGCGCCCATCGCCCTGGTGATCATGCGCCTGGTCCAGGGCCTGGCCCTGGGCGGAGAGTACGGCGGCGCCGCCACCTATGTGGCCGAGCACGCCCCGCCCGGACGGCGCGGCTTCTATACCAGCTTCATCCAGGTGACGGCCACGTTCGGCCTGTTCCTCAGCCTGGTGGTGATCCTGCTGACCCGCAACGCGACCGGGGCCGACGCCTTCGAGGCCTTCGGCTGGCGCATCCCGTTCCTGATCTCGGTGCTGCTGCTGGGCGTGTCGCTGTGGATCCGCCTGCAGCTGTCGGAAAGCCCGTCGTTCCAGAAGATGGTCGACGAGGGCAAGGGCAGCAAGAAACCCCTGGCCGATTCGTTCGCCAAGTGGGGCAATCTGAAGATCGTGCTGCTGGCCCTGGTGGGGCTGACGGCCGGCCAGGCGGTGGTCTGGTACACCGGCCAGTTCTACGCCCTGTTCTTCCTGGAGAAGATGCTCAAGGTCGACGGCGGCACGACCAACCTCCTGGTGGCGCTCGCCCTGCTGATCGGCACGCCGTTCTTCGTGTTCTTCGGCTGGCTGTCGGACAGGATCGGCCGCAAGCCGATCATCATGCTGGGCTGCATCCTGGCGGCCCTGACCTATTTCCCGCTGTTCAAGACCCTGACGACGGCCGCCAATCCGCAGCTGGCGGCGGCCGTGGCCTCCTCACCGGTCACCGTCGTGGCCGATCCGGCCGACTGTTCGTTCCAGTTCGATCCGGTGGGCAAGACGGTGTTCAACCGGTCTTGCGACCTGGCCAAGTCCTACCTGGCCAAGGCCGGAGTCACCTACAGCAACCAGGCGGCCCCGGCCGGCGCGATCGCCCAGGTGAAGATCGGCCAGGCGACCATCGCCTCGTTCCCGGGCCAGACCTTGGACAAGGCGGCCTTCAACGCCCGCAAGGCTTCCTGGGAGAAGGAGCTGGGCGCGGCCCTGAAGGCCGCGGGCTATCCGGCCAAGGCCGACGACGCCCTGATCAACAAGCCGCTGGTGGTGGCGGTGCTGGCGATCCTGGTGCTGTACGTGACCATGGTCTACGGCCCGATCGCCGCCATGCTGGTCGAGCTGTTCCCGACCAATATCCGCTACACCTCGATGAGCCTGCCCTACCACATCGGCAACGGCTGGTTCGGGGGCTTCCTGCCGACCACGGCCTTCGCCATGGTCGCGGCGACGGGCAACATCTATTACGGCCTCTGGTACCCGATCGTGGTGGCCGCGGTGACCGCCGTGGTGGGGATCCTGTTCCTGAAGGAAACCAAGGACGTCGACATCGAGGCGTGAACGCCCCGGGGCTTGAGCCTTCCTGCATGGGTCATCCCGGACAGCCTCGCCGAGGCTTCCGGGATGACATCCTGATGCGGCAGGGCCTTGGTCCGCCGGCCATGCGGTCGCCTCAGTGGCCGGCCAGCAGCCCGTCGATATGGGCGCACTGGGGGTTCTCGCGCCGCGCGTCGAGATAGGCGGTCACCCGCTCCAGCATCTGTTCGGCCTGGTTCAGGCCGCCCAGGGCCCAGTCGATCTCGCTGACCGCCCGGTGGTCGCCGTGCAGACGCGCGCGGGACGCGGTCAGGGCCTTGGCGGCGACCGCGTGCAGGGCGGTCATGTCGCGGCAGGCCTCGGCGGCCATCCAGCCGACCGCGGCCATCCGCCGGGCCCGGCGCAGCGCCGCCTCGGCGTCGCGCTGGCGGGTTTCGGCTTCGCGCAGCACGGCCTGGGCGCGACTCAGCTGGCGGGCGCCGCTTTCGGCGATCTGGCGCCTTTGCCGCCGTTCGCCGTCGCGGGCGGCCTTCATGTCGCGCAGGGCCTGCGCCAGGCGATCCCGCTCTCGCGCCTGGCCGGGAGTCTCCGCGAGATTCCGTTTTCCGAAGATCGCCATTTCCTTCCAACTTTGACGAACCATAGAGTCCTCCGTCACCCCGCCTCGTCCTCATTTTTCTTCGGAATTTCTCGGCTTACTATGCGGGGAGTGCCATTATCCCCTCTATGCCTGTTAATTTTATGTATTTATGAATAACGCGAAATTAACTATGCCTAAAACTTGGTTACCAAGCTGGACCATTGGAAAAGTTGTAATTTTATCTGTTGGTTCGATGCTTTCTAGTGGTTTCACCTTACTTACAACACGGGTCGGTCGTGGCATCGTCGAAGGCGAATCGGGGCGCGAAGGCAGGTGCGGTCGCCTCAAGGTCAGGGCCCGGAGGTCCTTGATCGCATCGTGCGGCCAGGAGAGGTCCGATGGACAGTGAAAGCGAGAAAGACCCTCGGCCTCGATCTTGGGCGAACACCGGCTGGCGCCACGTCGCGGCGATCGAGCCGGACGAGCGCGAACCATCCGAGGGCGGACTGGTCGCGGGAACCCTGGACGAGCAGCGGTCGTTCGGCGCGCGGTCGGGAGCGGTGGCCCTGGGCCAGGTCGTGGTCCGCGAGACCCGCGGGCCGCATGAGGTCTGGGCCCACGCCGCCGGCCGCCGCCTGGCGATCACCCAGCTGACCCCCGAACCCTGCCGCGGCCACCTGCTGCGGGCGAACCTGGGCGACATGGGCTTCGACGCGGGGGCGTTCGACGGCGACCTCCGGGTTCGCGGGATCATGGCCCAGAAGGCGTTCAGCCTGGTTTCGGTGATGGAGCAGGAGGGCGTGCTCAACCAGTGGGGCCACCGGATCGAGGAGGGCGACATCGTCGCTATCCCGCCGGGCGGCGAGCTGGACGGGCGGTTCCAGGGGCGCGTCGCCTACGCCGTCGTCACCGCGCCGTGGGGACTGGTGATGCAGCGGGCCGAAGCCTTCGAATGGCTGGCCGACCCCAGCTTCTGGACCGAGCCGGCCGTCCATTCGCCGCCGCCCGAGGCTCGCGCCGCCTGCAAGCGCGTGCTGCAAGGATGCGCCAGCCTGCTGCGGACCCTGGGCGGAGGCGTTCCGAGCGGCGCCGTCGCCTTCCTGCGCAACGAACTGCTGGACGGCGTGCTGACGGCCCTGGCCGAGGTCAAGGCCGAGGGCGTGCGCCGGCAGGGCGTGCTGAACGCCGCCCGCATCGTGCGCGGCGCCGAGGACTTCCTGGAAGGCGGCGGGGCCCGGCAGGTCGTGCAGATCGAGGACATCTGCCTGGCTCTGAACATCTCGCGCCGGACGCTCTACCGCGCCTTCCACGAGCTGCTCGACATCAGCCCCAAGGCCTATCTGCGCCTGAAGAACATGTCGGCGGCCCGGGCCCGGCTGCTGAACGCCGGCGCGCGGCCGACCACGGTGACCCAGGTGGCGCTGGACCACGGCTTCTGGGAGCTGGGACGATTTTCCGGGGCCTATCGGGCGATGTTCGGGGAAGCGCCGTCCGAGACCCTGCGCGCCGCCCAGGGCGACAGCCTTAGGCGTTGACAGCGACCGCCGACGCCTACGACCTTGGGACGAGCGCGCCGGGCGCTTCCAATCAGGACGGCGTCGATGGCTTCGCGAATTTTCCCTGCTCGCCTCGCGGTCGAGGGCCGGGCCGGGCCCCGCGTCGTCTAGTCCGCCCGGCATGGGGAACCGGCCGACCGCCCTGGTCCTGTACAACTGGCGCGGCCAGTGGCCGATGCGTCGCTGGGAGCACCAGCGCATCTTCGCCTGGAAGGCCTATTTTCCCGGGCGGGTGACGTTCCTGAACATCGGGTTTCCGTTCAATCCGGCCTGGATCACCCGGCTGGACCCCGACCTGGTGATGGTCGACGCGACGGCCCTGGCGGCGCGATACACCCGCGTCGGCCTGGGCGGATTGCGGCGGGCGATGGACGCGGTTCCTGGCCGGGCCCGGCGCGTGGCCGCTCCACTGGACGAGTTCCTCGGGCTCCAGGTGCTGCGCGACGTCCTGGCCGAGACGCGGATCGACCTGCTGTTGACCGCGCTCGAACCCACCCTGTGGAACGCGGTCTATCCCGCCCAGCAAAGGCCCTACGCCCTGAGGCGCTTTCTGACCGCCTATGTCGACGACGGCCTGGGGCGGCGGGCGTCCAGCGACCTGGCGGATCGGTCGATCGCGGTCAGCTATCGGGCCTGGGAGACCCCGGCCTGGCTGGGCGAGATGGGGCGGCTCAAGCGCGAGGTCGGGCTGCGGGCGGAGGCGTGGGCCCAGGCGCGCGGTCACCGCGCCGACGTGGCGGTCGACGGCCAGCGCAGGCTGGTCGGTGACGCCTGGATCCGCCTGCTGGGGGCCAGCCGGGCGGTGGTCGGGGTCGAGGGCGGCTCGTCGCTGGTCGATCCACGGGGCGAGGCGCCGACCAGCGACGCGACGCCGCCGGCCTCCGCCATCGTGCTGGCGCCGGAGGCCGAGATCCGCGCGATGTCGCCGCGCCACCTCGAGGCGGTGGCGACCCGCACCTTCCAGGTGCTGGTGGAGGGCGACTACAGCGGCGTGCTCGAAGCGGGGGTCCACTACCAGCCCGTGCGGCGCGACCTGTCGGATATCGAGGCCGCCCTCGACCACAGCCGCGACCCGCGGCGCGCTCAGGCGATGGCCGATCGGGCCCATGACGAGATCGTGGCCTCCGGTCGCTACAGCTGGCGGACGGTGGTGGGCGAGATCACCGGCCAGGTGCTGGCGTGAGGCGGCCCTGGGGATTGCCGCTGTTCCTGCGACTGCGCGACTGGGGCGCGTGGGCGGTGATCATCGCCGAGTCGCGCCTGCACAAGGTCCCGCCCCCGCTGAAGCGCCGGCTGCGCGACATCTCGCGCCTGCTAGGGCTGAAGCGGTGGATCCGGATCGATTAGGTCGCAAACAAACACCTCCTCGACGGAGGGGCCGTACCGCGGCCGCGCCTGGGCCCGATCTCACCGCCGCCTGCGCAGGCGGCGCATGAGGCCGCCGAGCCCGAGGCGGCGGCTGGCCGCGCCCGCCAGGCGCCGGACCAGATGCGGGCGCTGAACGTCATGGGGATTGTCGACCGGATGGAAGGGAAAGGCCTTGCGGAACTTGGCCTCGGTGCGGTCGTCGGTCGCGGCGCCTGGTCGTCCGGCCGCCGCCTCCGTGATCCGGGCGTCGAACAGGTCGATCATCGTCCCGTAGCCATAGGCCGGGTTCAGGGCGATCTCGGCATAGGCGTTGGTGATGATCTCGGCGACCCGCTCGGGATCGCGCAGGACCGCCGCCACCTCCGCCATGTTGCCATGGTCCTTGTCGAGCGGGACATAGTGCCGCCAAGGTTCCAGGATGCCCGAATACCGTCCGGGATAGGCGACGACCAGGCTGCGCAGGGCGATCGCCTCGAAGACCCTGGGCGAGATCTGGGCGATGTCGATCTGGTCCTCGCGCCCGGCGAAGAACCGGTCGCGCAGCATCTCATAGGACGGCTTCCTGGCCAGGGCGGGGATCGGGTGGGGACGCTCGACCAGGGCGGCGAAGCTCTCGGTGCGGGCGGCCACCGCGCCGTCGAAGTCGAAGACGCTGGCGCCGCTCTCCACGGCCAGCACGGCCTGGCAGTTGCGGATGAACTTCACCCAGTCGCGACCATACAGCCGGCTGCGCTCCGACCAGGCGATGTCGGTCGAGACGCCGAACCGCGGGGCGTCGCGCTTGAACAGCTTGCCGATCCGGACCTTCTCGCGTCCCTGTTCGCCGTGCCAGGCCGGATAGGTCCGGCCGCGATAGCCGACCATGGTCTTGCGGGCCGACAAGGGAATGGGCGGATAGTGCGTCAGCCTGTGCGGCACGTAGCCGGTCAGCACCTGCTGGGTGCGCAGCCCGCTGACGCGCCCGTAGACCCGCTCGGCCTCGGCCGGGCCCAGGCAGGTGAAGACCAGGTCCACGCCGCACGCCTCCAGGGCGTCGAGGGTGGCGTTCACGAAGCGGTATTCGTCCTGGATGAACACCGCCTTGGCCCCTTGGAAGGCGGCCAGGGCGCGGCGCGAGCGCGGGCCGACGAAGGACTCCATCGCCAGGAACAGCGAATAGTGGATCACGACCGCGTCGAAGGTCGACAGCTTCACGCCGTCGAAGATTTCCCCGACCCTCGACAGCACCCGAACCTCGTGGCGCGAATAGCGGACGAAGGCGTTGATGTGGTCGCAGATCGTGGCCGCGTTGGCCGGGTCGTAGTTGCAGGCCAGGAGGATGCGCAGCGGCCGTGGCTCCCCCCTCGGCGGATCCCGGAACCCCTCGTCCGGCGAGGCGTCGTGACCCGGCAGCGGCGGCGGGCGAGGGCGGTCGTGGGTGTCCTTCATGAGCGGGCTCCGGTCACCGCGCGCGGCGCATCGAGATCCTCGGCGAGGAAGCGGGTGATCGTCGCGACGATCCGTTCGGCGGCGTCGCCCACGCCGTAGTCGTCGATCTCACGCCGGGGCCGGTAGTCGTTCACGGTCCACAGCCGATTCCAACCCGCCTCCACCGTCTCGCTCCATTCGGTGTCGTCCCGGAGGGTGACACAGGGCTTGCGATGAAAATAGGCCTCCTTCTGCAGGCCGCCGGAGTCGGTGAGCACCAGGGCGCAGCCGGCCAGCACCCGTTGCATGTCGATCGGACCCAGGGGCTCGATCACCGTCAGGCCGGCCAGGTCGACGCCGAAGCGGACGGCCGCCTCGCGGGTGCGCGGATGCAGCGGCAGGACCACGGGCAGGCGGCTGGCGTGCTGGCGCAGATAGCCCACGGCGCTGGCCAGGCTGACGGCGCTGTCCGTCGTCGCCGCGCGGTGCAGGGTGGCGAGGGCGTAGGCGCCGGGCGCCAGGCCCAGGCGATGCAGGACGCCCTCGCCTGGGTCCGGCAGGGCGGCCATGGCCAGGACCGCGTCCTGCATCACGTCGCCGACGTGGAAAACGCCCTCGACCAGCCCCTCGCGCGCCAGGTGGCCGACCGCGGCCCGGGTCGGCGCGAACAGCAGCCGGCTCAGATGATCGACGACCACGCGGTTGGTCTCTTCCGGCATCGATCGGTCGAAGACCCGCAGGCCCGCCTCGACATGGGCCACCGGCACGCCGGCCTTGGCCGCCGCCAGGGCCCCGGCCAGGGTGGAATTGGTGTCGCCATAGACGATCACCAGGTCGGGCGCGTGGCGGGCGATCACCCCGTCGAGGGCGGCCAGCATCCGCCCGGTCATCTCGCCGTGCGAACCGCCGTGGATTCCCAGGTTCTCGGCCGGCTCGGGCAGGTCCAGCTGGCGGAAGAAGCTGTCGGACAGGGCCGGGTCGTGGTGCTGGCCGGTATGGGCCATCACCTCGACCAGGCCCGGCGCGCGGGCGATCGCGCGGCTGACTGGCATGGCCTTGACGAACTGGGGCCGCGCGCCGACCACGGTCAGCAGGCGGCCCTTGGCGCCGATCGTCACGCCGGGCGCTCCACATGACCCTGGGCCAGCCGGGCCCGCACCCGCGCCGCCACCCGGTCCAGGCCCTGGTCCAGCGAGACCGCCGGCGTCACGCCCAGCAGGTCGCGCATGCGGGACAGGCTGGGCCGCTTGGCCGCGGTCATCCGGGCGGGCAGGTCGCGCAAGGTGATCAGGGACGGCGCGGCGCCGAGGCGCGCCCGCAGTCCCTCGGCCAGGTCCTCGATCGCCGTCACGTCCGGATGGCCGATATTGATCACCGCGTGCTCCTCGAGGCCGGCGGCGGCCTCGATGGCCCGCACCGCGTCGGAGATGTGCAGCCAGCCCCGGGCGCTGCCGCGGTGCACCTCGATCGGACGGCCGCGCGCCAGGTCGTGGGCGAAGCGGATCATCGCCGAGCGGTGGTCGCCGAAGTCCTCGTTCTCGTCATAGATCATGAACGGTCGGAGGGTGACCGCGCGCAGGCCGTGCTGGCCGACCTCGTAGTCGACCAGCTGTTCGCCCAGCAGCTTGGTCAGGCCGTAGCGGTTGTTGGGCCGCGGGACCGTGGCGGCCTCGTCCATCGGCCCGTCGGTGGGGCCGTAGACCTCGGACGTCGAGAAATAGACCAGCTTGGCGTCGGCGGCCTGGGCCAGCAGCACCACGTTGTTCAGCCCGCCCAGATTGGTGCTGACCGCCAGGCTGGAGGCCTGCTCGCAGGTCACCCGGCTGACCACGGCGGCCAGGGCGAAGATCACGTCCGGCTTCCAGCGCAGGGTCGGGATCAGGTCGGCCGGCTGGTTGATGTCGACCTGCAGGTAGTCCTTGCGCCAGCCGGGCTTGATGTCGGCGCACAGCACCTCCCAGCCCGCGGCGCGCAGGTGCGCGGCCAGGGGCTTGCCGATATTGCCTTCCGATCCGATGACCAGGGCCCGTTTCATCCGACGCTCGCTGACTGTTCTTCACTGGAGGTGTCGGGCGGGTCCTCGCCGAAGCCCGAAAGATTGATCACCCGCCGCAGGCCGTCCGGTCGCTCGGCGTAGCGGTCGCCGGTGCGGGGGCAGACCAGGTCCTCGCCCAGCACTTCGCCGGCATGGCTGACCCAGCCGACGCGACGGGCCGGCACGCCGGCCATCAGGGCCAGGGGCGGGACGTCGCGGGTCACGACGGCGCCGGCCGCGATCAGGCACCAGGCGCCCAGCACATGGCCGCAGACGATCGTCGCATTGGCCCCGATGGTCGCTCCGCGGCCCACGCGCGTGGGGCGGAACTCGGCCTTGCGGTCGATCTCGGCGCGCGGCGTCGCGACATTGGTGAACACGCAGCTGGGGCCGCAGAACACGCCGTCCTCCAGAACGACGCCGGCATAGAGGCTGACATTGTTCTGCACCTTGCAGCGATCGCCCAGCACCACGCCCGGGCCGATCGCCACGTTCTGGCCGATCACGCAGTCCTCGCCGATCCGGGCGCCGGCCGCCACATGGCTGAACCGCCAGACCCGCGTGCCGGCGCCCAGCACCGCACCGGCCTCGACCTCGGCCGAGGGATGGACCCAGGCGGGCGGGCGGTCTGCTGGAGCCGGAACCGCCATCTCAGGCCTTCACGATCTTGGCGGCCAGGGCGGGGTCGACCTGGGCGGCGGCGTTGCGGGTGTCGATCACCAGCGGCGTCTCGCGGACCAGCCGCGCATAGTCGAGCGCGTCATGGTCGGTGACGATGATCGCGCAGTCGAAGCCGGCCAGGACCTCGCGGCTGATGTCGACCGACAGCATCAGGGTGTCGCCGACGATCAGCTCGGGGGCCAGCGGGTCGTGGTAGCTGACGCGAGCGCCGTGGCTGCGCAGGATCTCGATGATGTCGCGAGCCGGGGTTTCGCGGGTGTCGTCGATGTTGCGCTTGTAGGCCACGCCCACGACCAGGACGTGGGCGCCGATCGGCGAGCGCCCGCGCGCGGCCAGGGCCTCCAGCGTCTTGTCGACCACCCGCCGGGGCATGGCGCGCGAGATCTCGCCGGCCAGTTCGACCATCCTGAGGCTGGCGCCCTCGGCCCTGGCCCGCCAGGCCAGGTAGAACGGGTCCACCGGAATGCAGTGGCCGCCGACGCCGGGGCCGGGAAAGAACGGCATGTAGCCGAAGGGCTTGGTCTGGGCGGCGTGGATCACTTCCCAGATGTCGATGCCCAGGGCCTCGAAGCTGACCTTGAGCTCGTTGGCCAGGGCGATGTTGACGAACCGGAACACGTTCTCGGTCAGCTTGACCGCCTCGGCGGTGCGCGTGTCGCTGACTGGAACCGTGACGGTGATCGCGTCGTAGAGCGCGCAGGCCACGCGCCGCTCGGCCTCGCTGTCGGCGCCGACGATCTTGGGAATCGAGGCCGTCGTGAAGGCGCGGTTGCCGGGATCCTCCCGTTCGGGCGAATAGGCCAGGGCGAAGTCATGGCCGGCCCGCAGGCCCGAACGCTCCAGGATCGGCTTGAGCACCTCGACGGTGGCGCCCGGGAAGGTGGTGGATTCCAGCACGACCAGCTGACCTGGCCGCAGCACGGTCGCCAGGGTCTCGGCGGCCTCGACGACGTGGCCCAGGTCGGGGGCGTTGTGCGAGGTGATCGGGGTCGGCACGCAGATCAGAACGACGTCGGCCCGGGCCAGGACGTCCGGCGCGCCGGTCGCGGCGAAGCCTCGCTCGCGCATGGCCGCCACGCGCGCGCCGGCGAAGTGGCTCAGATAGGACACCCCCCGGGACAGGCTCGCCAGGCGGGCCTCGTCCAGATCGAAACCGATCACGCGGAAGCCGGCCGAGCAGAAGGCCTCCGAGAGCGGAAGGCCGACATAGCCCATGCCGACCACACCGATCACGGCCTCGCGCTGCAGGATCTTTCGGGTCAGGCTTTGAAAGTTCGACGCCAGATCGTCGTCGCCATGGAATGGAAACGTCGGAATATGAACGTTCATTGGCCCCTCGTGGTCGGGGCGTTCTTGTTTGAGATCGACGCGCCCCTCGACATGGCGAGATGGTACGCGGCGAAAGCCTTCTGGAAAAGGGTGTTTGTCTAGGGTTTATTTGTTCATTTGGCTGGGTATTTGATGAAATATTGCGTCATCTGCCAATGAATACTTTGATTTCTGAAGTGTTCGAACAGCGTTATGCGAGGTTGGCGCAAGACAATCGTGGCGGCCAAACTAGCTCTGGGGTTGATCTTGGGAGTGGTTCAACTGCAGTTCGACGCGCTCAAGAACGCGCTGAACGCGAACGCCTTCATCAATGCCCGTGATGGGAGCGTTTCTGGTCTGGCAACACTGGATGAAGTGGCGGATTTCTCTGGTCAGGGGTGGTTCGGCGACCAGGTCGACGAAGCGCGGCTCGGCTCCCGAAGCCACCGGGCCGGTGTCGGTCAGGACCACGGCCTGGTCGCGCCGCATCAGTTTCTCCGGCCAGGGGCGGACGTCGTCGAACACCAGCGCGCCGGTCTCGCCGACCACGACCAGCTTCTGCTCCTTGACCGGGCTGAGCCAGCTGGCGGCGACATGGGCGTGGAGCCCGCCTGGAAAGCCGAGATCCACATGAACCTCGTCGGCGACGCCGGGCGTGACGAAGGCCCGGCCGCTCGCCTGGACGCTGACGGGCGCGGCGCCGGCCAGGGCCAGGATCATCGAGACGTCGTGGGGCGACAGGCTGAGAAAGGCGTTCTCGTGCGTGCGAACCCGGCCGAGGTTCAGCCGCGAGGCGGTGATGTAGCGCAGGGCGCCGATCTCGCCGCGCGCGACGATCGCCGCCAGGGCCTGGAAGGCCGGATGATGACGCAGCAGGTGGCCGACCATGAACACCCGGTCGGAGCGCGCGACGTCGGCGGCCAAGGCCTCGGCCTCGGCCAGGTCGGAGGCCAGGGGCTTTTCGACGAAGACGTCCTTGCCGTGGTTCAGGGCCAGGCGGCAGAGCGCGGCGTGGACAGGCGCCGGGGCGGCGATGACCATCGCGTCCAGGCGGGGGTCGTCCAGGGCCTGGACCAGGGGCAGGGCGGGAACGCCCCAGGCGCGGGCCTGGCTCTGGGCGGCCGCGGCGTCGGTGTCGACCACCGCGCCCAGCACGTCCAGTTCCGCACAGGTCCGGATCAGGTTCCGACCCCACGCGCCGCAGCCGACCACGGCGACCCGGGTCAAGTCGCCGCCGTGGGAGACGGAGCCTGGCGGACGGGCCAGCGCAGGGTCAGGTGGGTCTCGTCCGCCGCCGTCGCCTCGAAACCCAGCCGGTGATAGAGCCGCTGCGCCGCCAGGTTGTCGTGGGCCACCTGCAGGGTCACCGGCGCGCCGAGGGCGGCGGCCTCGGTGATCAGCGCGCGAAGGATCGCCCGGCCGATCCCCTGGCCGCGGCGTTCGGGGACCACGGCGATGTCGATCAGGTGCACGGCGTCGGCGTCGCGGTCCGTGGCCAGCCGCCCGACCGGCTCGCCGTCGACCGTGACGATCTCGAGCCGGGCCCGCGGATAGGCCGCGCGATAGCCCTGGATCTGGGCTTGGAACTGCTGCTCCATGAGCCGGGCCAGCAGGTCGGCGGGCAGGGGCAGCTGGTCCCAGCCCGGACCGCGGGAGGCCTGGAACAGCGCCAGGCGGAACGGCGCGTCGGCCTCGATTTCCGGGCGCAGGGCGAAGCGGACCGCCTCGCCAACATCGCCCGTCCTTGCGTCTTCCGGAGGCGATGCGCGAAGCTCTTCCCGTTCAGGTGGCGAGGTCGTCATAATGGCCGCGCTTCGATTCTGACCCGAGGGACACCATGGCCGCCGATCTTGTCGCCCTGACCGCAGACACCTTCGCCCCGCACCTGGGCGCGGCGTTCCGGGTCGAGGGAGGGCGCCATGTCCTGTCTTTGAGCCAGGTCGAGCGGCTGGAAAACCAGCCTGGCCACGGCGATCCGGCCTACCAGCCCTTCGTGCTGATCTTCAGCGGCCCCCCCGGCGACGTGCTCGCCGAGGGGATGCACACGCTCACACGCGAGGCCGGCGCGTCCGAGGGCGAGGCCGCCCATGACCTGTACCTGATCCCGGTCCATACCCCCGCGCCGGGGCGGCAGGACTACCAGGCCGTGTTCAACTGAAGCCACGCGACAAGCTCTGGGGTCAAGGGTTCGGAGCGCGTCCGGCGGGCGAACCGCTCACGCGTTTCGCCCGACGCGCCTAGTTCCGCGAGGGGAAGATCCCCTGCAGGGCGATGCAGATGTTCAGCGTGATGAAGGGCTGGCGGTTTTCATGCGGCTGACTGCCGCCCGCCGTCCCCAGGACCTGGGGCGCCATCGCCGCCATAGGGGTCAGGGTGGTGCTGTACATGTTGAAGCCGATCGGGGCGCCGGAGCTGGGCTTGCCGTAGGTCTGCCCGAAGCTGTTGCCCGCCGCGGCGGCCGCGACGTTGGCGGTCGCGGCGCTGGTGGCGTCGGCCCTCAGGAAGTGCAGGTGCTGCGGCATCTCGGACTGGATCAGGGTGTGGCTGTATTCGCCCAGGACCTCGCCCTGGACATAGCCTTGACCCAGATGGGCCGGGACCATCGTGCGCAGATCCGGCAGGGCGAAGTTCGTCGTGCCGTTGCCGCCGTACGTCGTGCCCAGCAGCGAGAACAGCGCCTGGTTCTGGTTGATGGGCAGCAGCTGGCCGTTGCACTGAGCCCAGTATTTCGGAGCGAAGTTGAAGGACATGACCCGCAACTCGCCCATGTATGGCGTACCCATGAGTTTTTCTCCTCGTGTTCGTCGCGGGGGTCAGTTGCGGGCGGGGAAGACGCCCTGCAGGGCGATGCAGTAGTTCAGGAACAGGGTCGGCATCATGTTGTTGTGCGGGAACGAGCTGCCCGCCAGGCCGATGCTCTGGGGCGCCAGTTGCGTGGCCGGGCTGTTCACCGGGCTATAGAACAGACCCCGGCTGTTCTGCTGGAAGTTGCCGCTGAAGGCCTGGGCGGGCTGGTTGTTGGCCGAGGTCGTGACGGTCCCGTTGGTGGTGGTCACCGTCGGCGCGTGGCTGTGCGCCGCCATTTCGCTCTCGAGCAGCGTCACGTTCGGCTCGCCGCCGGTCTGACCCAGGTCGTAGACCGACAGGCCGGGTCCCGGCTGGTTGCGGCCGATATGCAAGGGGATGCCGCCCATCAGATTGGGCAGGGCGAAGTTGCTGGTGCCGTTGCCGCCATAGGTGGTGCCCAGCAGCGAGAACAGCGCGGTGTTCTGCGAGATCGGCAGCAACTGGCCATTGCACTGGGCCCAGCCCGTCGGGGCGAAGTTGAAGCCGAAAATGCGGATCTCCGCGACGAATTGATCACTCATCTCTTTGAGTCTCCAGAAGATCTTCGGGCGGGACGCGTCAGCTTTGCGACGGATAGATGCCGTAGAGCGAGATGATGAAATTGACGCCCAGGTAGGGTTGCATGTTGTCGTGCGGCTGGTTGCCGCCGCTCGGCGTCGTCGAGGCGGCCGTCAGGGCGATCTGGTTGGTCGCGGCGTAGGGCTGGTAGCCGGACAGCGAGGTTCCGGTGGGCCCCTGGTCCGAGAGCATGGTCTGGGCGGAGGGCGTACTCACCGCCCCGGGCGTCGAGGCCGCGAACAGGGCGTGGGTGTGCTGGGGGATCTGCTGGCTGGTCAGGGTGACGCTCTCGACGCCGCCCTGCTGGCCGATGATGTAGGTCTGGCCGTTCTTCGAGCCCTGGTGGGTCGGGACGCGCCCGCGCATGTCGGGCACGCCGAAGGTTTCCTGCCCATCACCGCCATAGGTGGTGCCGATCAGGTTGAACAGCGTGTCGTTTTCCGAGATCGCCAGCAGCTGGCCATCGCACATCGCCCATCCCAGGGGCGGAAAGTTGCCCGCGAATATGCGGATCTCACCAACGTAAGGCTGGCCCATGTCTGCTCCCTCGCTGTCAGAATGTCGTTGTGCAAGCTCGACGCGCGCGAAAGGCTACTAAACTTTAAGTAGCGAGTCACTTCTTGGCGTTGATGAAGATTGCGCCCACCCCGCGATTGATTCTTTCGTAGCCGACTATCTTGAGCTGCACAATAGTTCCGGGAGAACGATGTTCGCCAAACGGCGTATGTCTACTTGTGCGGCCTTGGTCTCGTCGTTAAGGTTGCGTTTGCGGGGCGACTAGAGCGAAGGGGGAGTTCGGTGCACGAAACTTACGCTCGTGTGCATAAAAGCACGTCATCGGGCGTGAGGACGGCGTATCGCGCTCATCGTCGGCTCTTTTTCCCATTTCACGCGGGGCGCGCGCCTCGCGGCCACAGCGCACGCCGGTCGGAACCCCGTTCCGCCAAGGCAGAGGAATGATCCATGTCGATTCTGTACACGAATGGCGACAATGAGACCGACGGCGGCGCGCTGGAGCTTGACGGCGTCTCGGCCATCACCTCGGCCGATGTCGGCGGCACGACCTATGTCTTCGTCGCGGGCGGGGTCGACAACGGGATCAGCGTGTTCTCGCTGGGCCTGAACGGCGCCCTGACCAACACCGCCAACGTCACCGACAGCGGGCTGCTGAACCTGGTGGGCGTCAGCGGCCTGACCACCATCACCTCGAACGGCAACACCTACCTGGTCGCCGCCGGCGCGGGCGACAACGGGCTCAGCGTCTTCCGGGTCAATGTGGGCGGGAGCCTGACCCCGGTCTACAACGTCGCCGACGCGGGCGCGCTGAACCTCGGCGGCGCTTCACGCGTGGCGTCGGCCACGGTGTCCGGCAACGCCTACGTGTTCGCGGCCGGAACCAACGACGACGGGGTCAGCGTCTTCCGCGTGCAGGGCGACGGGACCCTGACCTCGGTCTACGACCTGGGCGACAGCGGCGCCCTGGAACTGGACGGGGTCAAGGGCCTGGCCACGGCGGTCATCGGCGGCAACACGTTCCTGTTCACGGCCGGCGGCGTCGACGACGGCCTCAGCGTCTTCAGCATCGCGGCCAACGGTTCCCTGACCAACACCGCCAACGTCACCGACAACGGAACCTTGCGGCTGGACGGCGCGTCCGACGTGGTCACGGCCGTGGTCGGCGGCGTCACCTACGTCTTCGTCACCGGGACGAACGACAACGGCGTCAGCGTGTTCTCGGTCGATTCGTCCGGCCTCCTGACCAACACCGCCAATGTCGGCGACAGCGCCGGCCTGCGCCTGGCCGGCGCCACGGGCCTTTCGGTCAATACCTTCGGCACGACCACCTATCTGACGGTGGGCGGGACCGAGAACGGCGTCTCGCTGTTCCGGGTCAACGCCGGCGGCACCCTGACGGCGATGGACAACATCGACGACGGCGGCTCGCGCGAGCTGGCGGGCACGACGGCCGTGCATTCGGCCACGGTGGGCGGCGCGAACTACGTGGTCGCCGGTGGGGCCACCGACGACGGCGTCAGCATCCTGGGCCTCAAGCCCACCGGCCAGCTGTGGTACGCCACCGAGGGCGGCGACGCCGACACCCGCATTTCGCGGATCAACAACGACGGCGCCAGCCACACGGTCAATGTCGACAACGGCGGCGCGGGCACGGGCGACGACCGCCTGGTCAGCTCGTTCACCTCCGACATCGGCCTCGACACCGCCGCGGGCTTCTACTTCGCCCTTCTGAGCAACGACATCAACGACCACGCCGTCCTGGTGCGGGGCGTCATCGGAAGCTCGACGACCCCGACCACCGTGGTCGACTTCCCCGACGCGATCATCGTCAACACCATCGAAGTCGATCCGATCAACCACAGGATCTATGCCGGCTACCAGGACGGCTCCGGGACGCCGGACGGCAACATCACCGGCATTCGCGTCTATTCCTACAACCCGCTGAACGGCGCCGTCACCGACCTGGGCTTCCTGACCACGGCCGTCACCGACAACCGCGCGAACGAGAGCGGCTTCTACGTGCTCGACCCGCAGGACTTCGCGCTCGATTCCTCGATCGGACGGCTGTTCTACACCGAGCGGGTCGACGGCCTGGTCACCGGCATCTTTCGGCTGGATCTGGCCAGCCCCAATACGACCACCCAGCTGGTCAGCCAGGCCCAGTTCCCCGACGACCAGAGCGGCGGGATCATCATGGACGTGGAGGTCGATGAGAGCACCGACCTCGTCTACTTCACGACCCATTCGCAGTTTCCGTCGCCGGACGGCGGCTACAACGCCGCCCAGAACGCCCTCTGGTACATCAGCGAGAACGCCTCGAGCGGCACGGCCGTCAAGGTGACGCTGGTCGGCCTGCCCGGCGGCGGCGTCTTCTATCCCGGCGACATGACGTTCGATCAGAGCACGCGCCAGCTCTATATCGAGAACGAGGAGACCGGCTCCCTCGACACCGACGACGTGATCTACGTCTTCCAGCTGGACGGCGCGGGCACGACGGCGACGCTGATCAACACGATCACGCCCAACCTCACGGCCAGCGGGGCCAACATCGAGGGGATGTTCTTCTCGGACCTGCCGGTGCTGAGCGGCCTGAACGGCACGGGCACGACGATGAACGAGCAGCAGGCGGCCGCGACCACCCTGCTGACCGGCGCGCCGAGCATCACCGACACCGACAGCGACCACCTGGCCAGCGCCACGGTGCAGATCACCGGCGGCAAGTTCTCGTCCAACGAATCCAGCACCGCCGACGACCACCTGGGCTACGGCGCGGCCAAGCAGATCTCGGGCCTGGTCTCGGGCACCAACATCACGCTCAGCTGGAACGCGTCGAGCGAGACCCTGACCCTGACCGGCTACGACACCATCGCCAACTACCAGGCGGTGCTGGCGGCCATCACCTACTGGACCACCGGCGACAACCCGACGAACTACGGGCTGAACACCAACCGGACCATCACCTGGACGGTCAGCGACGGCACGCCCGACGTGCCGGGCGGCGCGGTCAACAGCGGCACGACCACGATCAACATCGCGGCGGTCAACGACGCGCCGGTCAACGGCGCGGTCTCCAGCGCCACCGGCTTCGAAGACACCAGCATCGCCATCACCGGCCTGCAGGTTTCGGATCCGGACGCCAACCCCGCCCTGCAGACGGTGTCGGTGACCCTGTCGGTGACCAAGGGCGTGCTGAGCCTGCTGACCAACGTCGCCAACGGCCTGACCTCGGGCCAGATCACCGGCAACGGCACGAACTCGGTGACGATCTCGGCCTCGCTGAACGAGATCAACGCCACCCTGGCCGCGGCCAGCGGCCTGACGTTCCTGGGCGACGCCAACGTCAACGGGACCGACACCCTGACGGTGGTCACCGACGACGGCGGCGGCACGGGCTCGGGCGGCGCGCTGTCCGACACCGACCTCTACACCATCACCATCGCCGCGGTGAACGACACGCCCGTGGTCCCGGCCAGCGCCACCACGGTGGGCGCCACCGAGCAGACGGCGGCCACCCTGCTGGGCACGCTGACGGTCTCAGACGTCGACCTCGACGCCCGCAACGGCGGCGGCGGCGACTATGGCGGGGCCAGCTTCACAATCCAGCGCGCCTCGGCCGACGCGGCCGACACCTTCGCCTTCGCCTCGGGCGGGCTGTTCACGGTCAGCGGCTCCAACCTGCAGGTCGGCGGCCTGACCTTCGCCACCTTCACCAGTGTCGGCGGCGTGCTGACGATCAGCTTCACCAGCGCCGCCGCGACCGCGACCACGGCGCTGGTCAACGATGTCCTCAACCACATCAGCTACACCAACACCAGCGATGCGCCGCCCGCCTCGGTGACGCTGAATTATGCGCTAGACGACGGCGCGCCCGGCGGCGGCCAGGGCGCGGGCGCGGCCGCCACGGCCGGCGGCTCGGTGTTGGTCAACATCACCGCCGTCAACGACGTGCATACGGGCGGCGCCAGCGTCACCGGCACGGCGGCCGAGGATCAGGTCCTGACCGCGGTCTCGACCCTGGCCGACCTGGATGGCATCGGCACGCTGCACTACCAGTGGCAGCACGACGTCGGCGGCGGCTTCGTCAACGTCGGCGCCGACCAGTCGACCTACACCCTGGGCGACGGCGACATCGGCGGCGTGGTCCGGGTGGTGATCTACTACACCGACGCCGGCGGCACGGTGGAATCGGCGACCAGCGCGGCCACCGCGGCGGTGAGCGCCACCAATGACGCCCCGACCGGCGGCGTCTCGGTCACCGGCACGGCCACCGAGAACCAGGTGCTGACCGCCGACACCTCGACCCTGGCCGACTCCGACGGCCTGGGGACGCTGCACTACGACTGGCAGCGCAACACCGGCAGCGGCTTCGTCAGCACCGGCGCCGCCGACCAGGCGACCTACACCCTGGACGACGGCGACGTCGGCGGCGTGGTCCGGGTGGTGGTCAGCTACACCGACGGCCAGGGCTTCGCCAACAGCGTGACCAGCTCGGCCAGCGCGGCCATCGCGGGGGTCAACGATCCGCACACCGGCGGGGTGTCGATCACCGGCACGGCGACCGAGGACCAGGTGCTGACGGCCGACACCTCGACCCTGGCCGACGTCGACGGCCTGGGCACGCTGCACTACCAGTGGCAGCACGACGTCGGCTCCGGCTATGTCAACATCGTCGGCGCCGCTGACCAGTCGACCTACACCCTGGGCGACGGCGACGTCGGCGGCCTGGTCCGGGTGGTGGTCAGCTATACCGACGGCCAGGGCTTCGCCGAGTCGGCGACCAGCGCCGCCACGACGTCGATCGCCAACGCCAACGACGTCCCGACCGGCGGCGCGTCGATCACCGGCACGGCCACCGAGAACCAGGTCCTGACCGCGGACACCTCGACCCTGGCCGACATCGACGGCCTGGGCACGCTGCACTACGACTGGCAGCGCAACACCGGCAGCGGCTTCGTCAGCACCGGCGCCGCCGACCAGTCGACCTACACCCTGGGCGACGCCGACGTCGGCGGAACGGTGCGCGTGGTGGTCAGCTACACCGACGGCCAGGGGACGGCCGAGACCGTGACCTCGTCGGCCAGCGCGGCCATCGCGGGGGTCAACGATCCGCACACCGGCGGCGTGTCGATCACCGGCACGGCCACCGAGGACCAGGTGCTGACGGCCAACACCGCGACCCTGGCTGACGTCGACGGCCTGGGCACGCTGCACTACCAGTGGCAGCACGACGTCGGCTCCGGCTATGTCAACATCGTCGGCGCCGCGGACCAGGCGACCTACACCCTGGGCGACGGCGACGTCGGCGGCGTGGTCCGGGTGGTGGTCAGCTATACCGACGGCCAGGGCTTCGCGGAATCGGCCACAAGCGCCGCCACGACGTCGATCGCCAACGTCAACGACAACCCGACGGGCGGCGTGTCGATCACCGGCACGGCCACCGAGAACCAGGTCCTGACCGCCGACACCTCGACCCTGGCCGACTCCGACGGCCTGGGGACGCTGCACTACCAGTGGCAGCGTGACAGCGGCTCGGGCTTCGTCAATGTCGGGGCCGACCAGGCGACCTACACCCTGGGCGACGCCGACGTCGGCGGAACGGTTCGCGTGATGGTCAGCTATATCGACGGCCAGGGGACGGCCGAGACCGTGACCTCGTCGGCCAGCGCGGCCATCGCGGGGGTCAACGATCCGCATACCGGCGGCGTGTCGATCACCGGCACGGCGACCGAGGACCAGGTGCTGACGGCCAACACCGCGACCCTGGCCGACGTCGACGGCCTGGGCACGCTGCACTACCAGTGGCAGCACGACGTCGGCTCCGGCTATGTCAACATCGTCGGCGCGGCCGACCAGTCGACCTACACGCTGGGCGACGGCGACGTCGGCGGCGTGGTCCGGGTGGTGGTCAGCTATACCGACGGCCAGGGCTTCGCGGAGACGGCGACCAGCGCCAGCACCGCCGCCATCGCCAATGTCAACGACCCGCACACCGGCGGTGTGTCGATCACTGGCACAGCGGAAGCGGACCAGGTCCTGACGGCCGACACCACGACCCTGGCCGACGCCGACGGCCTGGGCGCGCTGCACTATCAGTGGCAGCGTGACAGCGGCTCGGGCTTCGCCAATGTCGGGGCCGACCAGGCGACCTATACCCTGGCCGCGGCCGACGTCGGCGCCGTCATCCGGGTGGTGACGTCCTATACCGACGGCCAGGGCACGGCCGAGTCCGCGACATCTTCGAGCACCGACCCCGTGGTCGCAGTGGATCATCCCCACACCGGCGGCGTGTCGATCGCCGGCACGGCGACCGAGGACGAAGTCCTGACCGTCGACGCCTCGACCCTGGCGGACGCCGACGGTCTTGGAACCCTCTACTACGATTGGCAGCGCGACAGCGGCGCGGGTTTCGCCAGCGTCGATGGGGCCGACCAGGCGACCTATACCCTGAGCGACGCCGACGTGGGCGCCACGGTCCGAGTGGTCGTCAGCTACACCGACGGCCAGGGCTTCTTCACGACGGTCGCCAGCGCGGCCACGACGGCCATCGCCAATATCAACGACCTTCCCACGGGCGGGGTGTCGATCACCGGCGCGGCGACCGAAGACCAGGTCCTGACCGCGGTTTCGACCCTGGTGGACGACGACGGCCTGGAGACGTTGCACTACCAGTGGCAGCGCGACAGCGGCTCCGGCTTCGTCAATGTCGGAAGCGACCAGGCAACCTACGCCCTCGGCGACGCCGATGTCGGCGGCCTGGTCCGCGTGGTGGTGAGCTACACAGACGACCACGGTACGGCGGAATCGGTCACCAGCGCCAGCACCGCCGCCATCGCCAACGTCAATGACAGCCCGACCGGCGGCGTGTCGATCACCGGCGCGGCGACCGAGAACCAGGTCCTGACGGCCAATACTGCGACC
>NZ_JBWKPX010000014.1:30087-107316 GCF_059418465.1 Caulobacter sp. GW821-FHT09A05 | reverse complement strand
ACCCTGGCCGACGCCGACGGCCTGGGCACGCTGCACTACCAGTGGCAGCGCGACACCGGTTCGGGCTTCGTCAATGTCGGAAGCGACCAGGCGACCTACATCCTGGGCGACGCCGACGTCGGCGGCACGGTCCGGGTGGTGACCAGCTACACCGACCAGCAGGGCGCGGCCGAGACCGTGACCTCGTCGGCCACCGCCGCCATCGCCGGGGTCAACGACCCGCATACCGGCGGGGTGTCGATCACCGGCGCGACGACCGAGGACCAGGTCCTGACGGCCAATACCGCGACCCTGGCCGACGCCGACGGCCTGGGCACGCTGCACTACCAGTGGCAGCGCGACACCGGTTCGGGCTTCGTCAATGTCGGGAGCGACCAGGCGACCTACACCTTGGGCGACGCCGACGTCGGCGGTCTGGTTCGCGTGATGGTCAGCTATGCCGACGGCCAGGGTTTCGCGGAATCGGCCACCAGCGCCAGCACCGCCGCCATCGCCAACATCAACGACCCCCACACCGGCGGCGTGTCGGTCGCCGGAACGACGACCGAGAACCAGGTCCTGACGGCCGACGCCGCGACCCTGGCCGACGCCGACGGCCTGGGGGCGCTGCACTACCAGTGGCAGCGTGACAGCGGCTCGGGCTTCGTCAATGTCGGGGCCGACCAGGCGACCTATACCCTGGCCGCCGCCGACGTCGGCGGCGTCATCCGGGTGGTGACGTCCTATACCGACGGCCAGGGCACGGCCGAGTCCGCGACCAGCGCCGCCACGGCGACGATCCTGTCCGCCAACGGTCCGCACACCGGCGGGGTCAGCGTCACCGGCGCGGCGACCGAGGACCAGGTCCTGACCGCCGACACGTCCAGCCTGGCCGATCCTGGCGGCCTGGGAACGTTCCACTACCAGTGGCAGCGCAGCACGGTTTCGTCGGGCTATGTCAATGTCGGGACCGACCAGGCGACCTACGCCCTGGGCGACGCCGACGTCGGCGCCCAGATCCGCGTGGTCGTCAGCTATACCGACGGCCAGGGCGTGTTCGAGAGCGAGACCAGCGGCCCGACCTCGGCCGTGGCCAATGTCAACGACGCCCCCACCGGCGCCGTGACGATCACGGGCGCGGCCACGGAAGACCAGGTGCTGACCGCCGACGCCTCGACCCTGGCCGACGTCGACGGCCTGGGGGCGCTGCACTACCAGTGGCAGCGCGACAGCGGTTCGGGCTTCGCCAATGTCGGGGCGGACCAGGCGACCTACGTCCTGGGCGACGCCGACGTCGGCGCGACGGTCCGCGTGGTGGTCAGCTACACCGACGGGCAGGGCACGGCGGAAAGCAGGACCAGCGCCGCCACCGCGGCGGTCGCCAATGTCAACGACGCGCCCACCGCCGCCAATGACGCCGGCGCGGTGGCCCAGCGCCTGACGGTCACCGGTTCGGTCCGGACCAACGACGCCGACATCGACAACGCCACCGCGACCCTGACGGTGACCAATGTCGCCTACAACGCCACGCACGTGGACCAGGCCGTCATGCCGGGCGGGACGGTCGTGAACGGCGCCTATGGCAAGCTGACCCTCAACCCGGACGGCTCCTACAGCTACGTGGCCGACCACGAGGGCCTGGTCGTCGGCCAGGTGGTGACCGACACGTTCGACTACACGATCAAGGATCCCTCCGGCGCCGCGGCGACGGCCCAGCTGACGGTGACCGTCACCGGCTCGGCCACGGGCGACGCCAACGCCAACATCCTGATCAGCGACGGCTCGGCCCACACCCTGACGGGCAAGGGCGGCGCCGACACCCTGACGGGCGGCGGCGGGGCGGACGTCTTCGCCTACGAGGCCGTCGGCGACAGCACGGTCGCGGCCTTCGACACGATCACCGACTTCACGCATGGCGCCGACACGCTGCGGCTGACCCCGCTGATGACCGGCACGACCAGGCTGACCCTGAGCACGGACGGGACCGACAAGATCCTGTCCATCGACCTGGACGGGGACGGCGTGGCCGAGGGCCAGATCAAGGTGCTGGGCCAGGGGCTTGAGGTGACCGACATCGTCACCGGCGTGGCCGATTTCGGCTTCACGATCAACGGCTCGTCCGGCGCCGACACCCTGACCGGCGGTTCGGGCGCCGACGTGATCAACGGCGCGGGCGGCGCGGACTCGATCCGGGGCGGCGGCGGCGGCGACACCCTCGCCGGCGGGGCGGGAGTCGACACCTTCTTCTTCGGCGCCGGCGACTCGACCTCCGACCACTGGGATATGATCACCGACTTCGCGACCGGCGAGGACAGGCTGGACATCTCGGCCGTCGACGCCGGCACGGTGGCGATCGCGCGCTTCGGCTCCAGCACCTTCGTCTATTTCGGCTCGGGCGCCAGCGCCGGCGTCGTGCAGATCAATGGTGACCTCAAGTACACCGACCTGATCGTCAGCGGCGCGGTCCAGGGCTACACGCTGTACGCGGGGAGCGGCGTCGAGACCCTGACGGGCAGCGCCGGCGCCGACGCCTTGGTCGGCGGCTCGGGCGACACCACGCTGAACGGCGGCCTCGGGGCCGACATCCTCTATGGCGGCAGCGGAAACGACACCTTCCAGTACACGGCGATCTCGCAATCCAACTTTGCCGGCTACGACGTGATCTTCGGCTTCGACTCCGGTCACGACAAGGTCGACATCTCGGCGATCGACGGCGGCAAGATCACCATCGCGCGCTATGAGGGCACGACCTTCATCTATTCGGCGCCGGACGGCGGCGGGAACAGCCAGGCCGTGGTCGCGGTCTCGGGAACGTCGCTGAAGGCCACCGACCTGGTCACCAGCGGCGGGGCCACCCAGGCGTTCGTCCTGGTGGGCGACGGCGCCAGCCACAATGTCGCCGACACCCTGGTCGGCGCCGGCGGCGCCGACATCCTCTACGGCCTGGACGGGAACGACAGCCTGACCGGCGCCGGCGGGGCCGACTTCATGCTCGGCGGTGCGGGAGCGGACACCTTCGTCTACACCTCGGCCGGCGAAAGCTCGCCCATCGCCACGGACCTGATCTTCGACTTCAGTTCCGCCCAGGCCGACAAGCTGGACCTGACGGGCATCGACGCCAATTCCGGCACGGGCGCCAACGACGCCTTCTCGGTGGTGACCAGCTTCTCCGGCGTGGCCGGCCAGCTGGTCATCGCCGCGCCGGACAGCTCCGGCTACCACCACGTCTCGGGCGACGTAAACGGCGACGGCGTGGCCGATTTCGTGATCGCCCTGAACGTGACCGGCACGCTCACCTCGGCCGACATCCTGCTGTAGGAGACTTGTTCACCCCGCCATCACGGCGATCATCCCCGCCGTCCTGGCCCGAACCTCGGGCGAGGCCAGGCAACTGGCGACGGCTTCGTAGCCGGGTGCGCCGGGATAGGGGGCGACGCGGACCGGCGGGGCGTGATTGGCCGGGCAGTAGAGGATCGTCTCGTCGGTCCCGAGCGCGGCCCCGAGCGCGGCCAGGTCGAGGATCGCGCTGGACCGCGTCAGCAGGAAGACCGGCCGCGCGTCCGGGCCGCGGCGGCGCAGCCAGGCGACCAGCGCCGCCTGGGCCGCCTGGTCCAGGTCCTGTTCGGGCATGTCGATGACCAGGGCGGCGGCGGGTTCGATCTCCAGCGCGGCCAGCAGGACCAGCAAGGCGTCCGACGGGCTCGCCCCATCCTCGACCAGCCAGGTCCGCGTCCGCTCCACCCGCGCGGCGAGGTTCGGATCGGCGCCGAGCCGCGCGCGCGCCGCCGCGCCGCCGTCGGCCGTCCGGTCCAGGCCGAGGAAGGTCGCGTCGGGCAGGCCCTCGGCCAGGCTCAGGGCCAGCCGCGTCTTGCCGCTGCCCAGCGGGCCGGTGATGTAGGTCAGGGGCGGGATGTCGCGCAGGGTGAAGGGTTCGCCGCCCCAGGGCCAGGGCAGGTCGAAGGCGACGCTCGGACGGGCGGTCGGCGCCAGCAGCCGGGTCAGGTCCCCAATGTCCGGCGCCCGGCCCCGCGCCAGGCCGGCGCGCAGTTCGCGGACCTTCTCGACGAGACCGGCCAACTGGCGGCCCTGCTGCTCCAGCGACGCCTGGTGGGCCGCCAGCGCCGGCTCCAGGGCCTGGGCGTCGCCGTCCAGCACCTGGGCGACGCGGGCGAGGCTCAGGCCCAGGGCGCGCAGGGCCACGACCTCGCCGGCCCGGGCCATCTCGTCCGGCCCGTAGGCCCGCCAGCCGGCCGCCGTGCGCGGGGGCGCGACCAGACCGCGCCGCTCGTACAGCCGCAGGGCCTTGGTCGACACGCCCAGCCGCCGCGCGGCCTCGGACGCGTTCAGGAAGCGGATGGAAGAAGGCACGGAATCACCTCGCTGGCGGCTGACCGTCGGTCTTATCGGGGCGGACCCAGGGGCCAGGTCAATGGCCGGATCGTTCGAATCTCGTACTATCGGTCTGACAAATGAGGGAGCGAACGCACCGATGGGCTTTCCGACACCACGACTGGCCCTGATCGCCCTGGCGGCGCTTTGCCTGAGCCCCGTCTTGGCCGTCGCCGGGCCGCGAACGGCGATCCCGCTGACCACCTGGACCTTCGCCAAGGGCGACTCCAAGACGGCCCAGGCCCCGGCCTTCGACGACCGCGCGTGGGAGACGGTGAGGCTGCCCCACACCTACAACGCCGCCGACGGGGCCGATGGCGGCGGCTATTATCGCGGACCCGCCTGGTATCGCACCCATCTGGTCGCCCCCGCGCGCAAGGCCGGTCAGCGGGCGTTCCTGGAGTTCGACGGCGCGGCCCTGGTCTCGGAGGTCTGGGTCAACGGCCGCCCGGCCGGACGCCACGCCGGGGGCTATGCGGGCTTCCGCTTCGACGTCAGCGACCTGATCGTCCCCGGCGCCAACCTGGTGGCGGTGCGGGTCGACAACGCCAGCCATAAGGACGTCGCGCCGCTGGGCGGCGACTTCACGGTGTTCGGCGGCCTGTACCGGCCGGCCCGGCTGGTGGTCACCGACGCGGTGCACGTGGACATGCTCGACCATGGCGGCCCCGGGGTCTACGCCACCCCGTCGGCGGTCAGCGCCGACGGCGCGGATCTGTCAGTGCTGGTCCGGGTGCGCAACGACCAGGCCGCGCCCGCGCGGGTCGCCGTGCGCTCGCGCCTGCTGGACGCGGGCGGCAAGGCGGTGGCGACCCTGTCGGAGACCGTGGATGTCGCGCCCGGCGCCGTCCTGCCGGTGACCCTGGCGACCCGCGTGACCGCGCCGCGCCTGTGGCGGGGACGGGCCGATCCCTATCTGTACCGGCTGGAGACCTCGGTGGGCGACGACACGGTCACCGTGCCGGTCGGCTTCCGCACGATCGCGGTCGATCCCGCGCGAGGCTTCCTGCTGAACGGCCAGCCCTATGGTGTGCACGGCGTGAACCTGTTCCATGCGGGTCGGCCGGCCAAGGGCCTGGCGGTCGGCGACGCGGAGATCGACGCCGACTTCGCCATCCTGCGCGACCTGGGCGCGACGGGACTGCGCTTCGTGCATTTCCAGCACCCGCGCCGGGCCTATGAGAACGCCGACCGCGACGGCTTCCTGGTGTGGACCGAAATCCCGCTCAACAGCGTCGCCGACGACGGTCCCGCCTTCGCCGCCAACGCCGCCGAGCAGCTGCGCGAGCTGATCTGGCAGAACTATAACCATCCCTCGGTGGTGACCTGGGGCCTGGCCAACGAGCTCTACCGGTCCGACGCGGCGACCGCCAGGCTGCTGTCCGGCCTGCAGGCCGTGGCCAAGGCCGAGGATCCGTCGCGCCCGACGGTGCTGGCCGACTGCTGCAAGTCCGAGACCGACCCCCAGGCCCTGCACACCGACCTGATCGGCCAGAACCGCTATTTCGGCTGGTACGACGGCAAGCCCGAGGACATCGGCCCGTGGGTCGAGGCCGTCCACGCCAAGCGCCCCGACCGGCCGCTGGCGATCAGCGAATACGGCGCCGGGGCCAGCGTGCTGCAGCAGGAAGACCCGCCGCGCCGACCGGTCGCCAACAGCAAGTGGCACCCCGAGCAGTACCAGGCCCTGTTCCACGAGACCTACTGGCGGGTCCTGCGCGAGAAGCCGTGGCTGTGGGGGACCTTCGTCTGGGTCGGTTTCGACCTGGCGTCCGACGGCCGCGACGAGGGCGACCATCCGGGGATCAACGACAAGGGCCTAGTCACCTACGACCGCACGGTCCGCAAGGACGCCTACCATTGGTACCGCGCCAACTGGACGACGGAGCCCATGGTCCACATCACCAGCCGTCGGGCGGTGCTGAGGAACGCTTCGGCGGTGACGGTGAAGGTCTACGCCAACGTTCCCTCGGTCTCGCTGACGCTCAACGGGCGGGACCTGGGCGCGGCGCCGGTGGTCGACCATGTCGCGACCTGGCCCGTGACCCTGGCGCCGGGCGTCAACCGCATCGCGGTGCAAGGCGGCGGGGCGCGGGACGCGGTGACGTGGACCTTGGTTGCGCCAAAGGTGGAATAGATCAGGTCATGTCATCCCGGACGTAGCGAAGCGAAGATCCGGGACCGCCGGAAGCGCTGAGTTCACGCGTCGATCCCGGATCTTCGCGCTGCGCGCTTGTCCGGGATGACAATGGTCTTTGACCAGCTTCAGCTTGAGAAGCCGCTTCGCCAAAGGCGCTCTAAATGTTTGGATCAGGAGCCTGTTCATCGAGATCAGATGATTCCATCTGATCTCGACAGGCTCTAGGCGAACACCACCGTCTTGGCGCCGGCGATCAGCACGCGGTGCTCGACGTGCCAGGTCACCGCGCGGGCGAGCACGGTGCATTCGACGTCGCGGCCCAGGGTCACCAGGTCATCGGGCGTATGGCTGTGGTCCACCCGGTGGACGCCCTGCTCGATGATCGGGCCTTCGTCGAGGTCGGTGGTCACATAGTGGGCCGTGGCTCCGATGATCTTCACGCCACGCTCGAAGGCCTGGTGGTAGGGCTTGGCGCCCTTGAAGCTGGGCAGGAACGAGTGGTGGATGTTGATGCACTTGCCCGACAGCCGCGCGCACAGGGCCGGTGACAGGATCTGCATGTAGCGGGCCAGCACCACCAGGTCGACGTCCAGGTCGTCGACCAGCCTGAGGAAGGCTTCCTCCTGTTCGGCCTTGTTGGCCTTGGTGGTGGGCAGGTGGAAATAGGGCAGGCCGCTCCATTCGGTGAACGAGCGCATGTCCTCGTGGTTGGACATCACCCCGACGATCTCGACCGGCAGCAGGCCGGCGCGCCAGCGGTGCAGCAGGTCGAACAGGCAGTGGCCGAACTTGGAGACGGCGATCAGCACCTTGGGCTTGGCGTTTGCATCGTGCAGGGCCCAGGTCATGCCGAAGCGCTTGGCGATCAGCTCGAAGCCGCGGCGCAGGTCGTCGATCCCGGGCATGTCGCCGTCGGGCCGGAACACCGTGCGCATGTAGAACTGGTCGGCCAGGCCGTCGTTGAAGTGGCTGCTTTCGACGATGGAGGCGTCGTTGTCGGCCAGGAAGCCGGACACGGCGGCGACGACGCCCTTACGGTCGGGGCATTGCAGGATCAGGATGTAGCGGTCGGCGGGGGTCTGGGCGTTCATGGCTGGGGTCGTAGTCGACCTGGGCCGCACGGCCAAGCCGCATTGTTCTGGCGAGGCTTTTACAAAATGACGCGCCATGAAAAACGGGCCGCGACCGCCGACACGATCGCGACCCGTGCTTCTAGCCGGTCGAAGGGGATGGAACCGGCTGGAAGGCGAAAACCCTAGAACTTCACCGCCAGCGAGACGCTGTAGTTGCGGTCGGGCTGGGTGTAGGCGTCCTTGACCGTGGAATTGTCGGCCAGGCCGCGCACGTCGCTCCACCAGGCGTAGGTCTGGCCGGTGAGGTTGAACACGCCGCCGCGCAGGGTGACGGCGTCGGTGACGTTCCAGTAGGCGGTCAGGTCGAGCACGGTGAAGGCCTTGGGCATCCAGCAGTAGTCCGAGCCGGTCTGGGGCCGGGGGACGCCGTTGACGACGATCGTGGTGCTGCAGCTGACGCCCGAGCGGCCGGCGGATTCGCGGGCCGAGTGTACGGCGTTGAGCGCGCCGCCGAACCGGCCGGCGGGGTCGCGATACGACAGGCCGGCCACCACCTTGACCGGGTCCACCGAGGTCAGCGGGGCCTTCCGGCCGTTGTTCTCCGAATTGCCCCGGGCGTAGGAGGCCGCGCCCTGCAGGGTGAAGCCGCCGCCCAGCTCGGTGGCGAACCGGGCCTCGGCGCCGGTGATCTCGGCCTTGGACTGGTTGATGTACTGGTAGACGGCCGGGTCGGTGGCGGTGAAGGTTCCACGCACCTGCACCTGCTCGATGAAGTCGTCGTACTTGCCGGTGAAGCCGGTGACGCTGGCGTTCCAGGTCGGGCGGTTCAGCCGCAGGCCCAGCTCGAAGGTCTGGCTGGTCTCGGGCTTCAGGTCGGGGTTGGAGATCGACATGTAGTTCGAGGCCAGGTTGGCGAAGCCGTTGTTGACCTGCGACGGCGAGGGGGCCTTGAAGCCGGTGGCGGCGTTGGCGAACACCGTCACCAGGTCGGTGGCCTTCCACACCACGCCCAGCTTGGGCGAGACGTGGCTTTCGCTCTGGCTGGCCGGCACGTTGGCGGTGAACAGCGCGTCCCGCTTGGGCTCCAGCTTGTAGTAGTCGAAGCGCACGGCCGGATAGAAGGTCACCGGGCCGACCGCGATCTCGTCCTGGGCGTAGGCGCCGGCCAGGGTGTAGTCGGTGGTCGGGAAGGCCCGGGTGGGGAAGGTCTCGCCGGCCGGGGGAACCGTGCCGTCGCGCACGCCTTCCTGGCGGGTGATCGAGGCGTCGCCGCCCCAGACGAACCTGTTGGTGATCCCGCCGATCGTCGCCTCGCTGTGCAGTTCCAGCGCCGCGCCGAACACTTCATTGTCGAAGGTGGCGTCGCGGGTGCGGTCGGCGGCGGTGTTGCGGTCCTCGGCCGAATACTGCCGGGTGGTGCTGTCCTGGTAGTAGAGCGTGGTCGTGGCCGACTGGATCAGGCCCTGGCCGCCGGTGAAGCGGTGGTCGAGGCTGACGCGGTCGCGCCGCATCTTGTCCCAGGCGGTCAGGCCCAGCACGCTGGTCGCGGCCAGGGGCGGCTTGGCGATGGCGCTCAGCACCGTCCAGTCGGTGTCGCGATCCAGGTGGTCATAGGTCAGCCGGAAGCGGTTCTGGTCGTTCAGGGTGTAGACCACCCGCGCCAGGACGGCGTTGGACCGGTTGTCCTCGGGATTGGCGGTGGTGCGGTCGGTGTTGGCCGAGTCGTTGGTCCCGGCGGTCTTCTGGCCTTCGCCGTCGCGGCGGGTGTAGGCGACCATGGCCTCCCAGGCCCCGGCCTGGCCGGCGGCGGTCAGGCTCTCGGTCCAGCTTTCGTCGGCCGAGGCGTAGCCGACCCGGCCGCGCAGGCCGAAGGCCTTGCCGCTCTTGAGCAGGTCGGACGGATCCCGGGTGAAATAGTTGACCGAGCCGGCCAGGCCGTCGCTGCCATAGAGCGCCGAGGCCGGGCCGCGCACGATCTCGACCGACTTCAGGGTGTCGAGGTCGACATAGTCGCCGCGCCCCATGTTCTGGGCGCCGAAGGCGTAGCCGTCCGGCACGCGTACGCCGTCCACCAGGATCAGCACGCGATTGCCTTCCAGCCCGCGGATGTTGAAGCCGGCGTTGCCGTCGCGGCCGGTCGAGGCGCCGGCGGCGGTGAAGCGGGCCGGGGCGCTGCGCACCGAGACGCCGGGCTCGAAGCGGACCAGGTCCTTGATGTCCTTGACCAGGCCGTCCTCGATGTCCTGGTCGGAGATGACGCTGGCGGTCACCGGGGCGTCCTGCAGCCGGGTCTCCGAACGGGTGGCGGTGACGGTCACCCTGTCGAGCTCGACGGCCGCGTCGGCGGCGGTGGAGGCGGCGTCGGCCGCGGCGGCCGGCTGGGCGCGGAGCAGCGCGATGGCCGAGGCGGCGGCGAAGCTGGCGAGCTTGAGGCGAGACATCGAGGACCCCCGGGGTCTGATATATGCGAACCATTCGCATCTGATGGCGGAGGACCTACGGGCGCTGGATCGCTCGGTCAAGCTAAATGCAATTGATTCTCAGAATCATTCCTATTAGAGCCGAAGGCGACGCTTCATTCGGGATCCGGAGACACAAAGCCATGCGCCGCTCGCTTTCGTTCGCAGCCTTCCTGGCCGGGGTCGCCGTCACGGGCGTGCTGGCCGGCGCCGCCCAGGCCCATTCGCCCTATCTGCTGCCCAGCGCCTTCGACGTCACTGACCGCAAGCTGGTGACCGTGCAGGGCTCGTTCACCGAAAGCTTCTTCAGCCCCGAGGTGGTGATGAAGTCCGACGCCTGGGCCGTGGTCGGGCCGGACGGTGCGCGCAAGCCGCTGACAGCGACCAACCTGCGCGAACTGGCCCTGGTCGAGGTTCCGACCGAGCAGGCCGGCACCTACCGGATCACCACCGGCCAGCGTACGGGCCGCACCGCCAAGGCCGTGCTGGTCAAGGACGCGTGGGAGTTCCTGGAGGACCCGAGCAAGGCCCCGGCCGGGACCACGCCGGTCGACATGCAGAGCCTGACCCTGGCCGACGTCTATGTGACGCGCGGCGCGCCCAGCACGGCCGCCCTGGCCCCCGTCGGCAAGGGTCTGGAGTTCGTGGCCGTCACCCATCCCAGCAGCATCTTCACCGGCCAGGACGCCCGGTTCGTGGTGCTGTTCGACGGCAAGCCGGTGAAGGGCCAGGCGGTCACCCTGCACGCCGGCGACGACCGCTACGCCGACGCCAAGACCCCGCCGGTCACTCTGACCAGCGACGACCAGGGCCGCTTCACGGTCAAGGTCGCCCGCTCGGGCGTCTACCAGATCCAGGCCCGCTACCGCGTGGCCCCGACGGCGACCGACCCGGTCGGCCATTCCTACACCTACGCCCTGACCTTCGAATCCCTGCGCTGAAGAAAGTCCGTCCGATGAACAGCAAGACCGCCCTCCTGGCCGCCACCGTCGTCTCCACGGTTTTCCTGGGCGTCGCCGCCCCCGCCTTCGCCGCCTCGCACGCCCGCGACACCTTCATCAAGGAGCAGGACCTCAACGGCGACGGCTCGGTCAGCAAGGACGAGTTCAAGGCCGGCCGCGAGAAGCAGTTCGCCGGCATTGACGCCAACCACGACGGCGTCCTGTCGCACGACGAATATGTCGGCGAGTTCACCGCCCGCCTGGCCAAGCGCCTGGCGGCGTCCACCGACACGGCCGAGAAGAAGGAAGAAGAGCGCGTGCGCCAGCTGCGTCAGGCCGACGTCCGCTTCGGCGTGCTCGACACCGACAAGAGCGGCGGCATCACCCCGGCCGAGTTCGACTATTCCGGCTGGCGGATGTTCGTCACCCACGACACCAACAAGGACGGCGCCGTCTCGGCGGCCGATCCGGTGGCCGAGGATACGAACTAGGATCAGTCCTTTTTGCCCGCTCATCCCGGCGAATGCCGGGACCCAGATGGAATGGCTTCGAGGCTGACGCCAAAAGCGCCGAGCTCTTCCAATCATCCACACCGCCATCGGATCTGGGTCCCGGCGTTCGCCGGGATGAGCGAGTTAATTTGCAACTAATCGGTTGCATTTTTGATCGCCCAGAGTCATGAATGTGCAACCGGGAGGTTGCCATCATGACCGATCGCATCGAAAAGACCATCGACCTGAACGCGCCGATCGAGCGCGTCTGGCGCGCCGTCAGCGACCACAAGGAATTCGGGACCTGGTTCAAGGTCGACCTGGAGGCGCCGTTCGCCGTCGGCCAGGAGGCGCGCGGCCAGATCACCTATCCGGGCTACGAGCACCTGACCTGGAAGGCCAGGGTGACGGCCATCGAGCCGCCGCGGCGCCTGGCCTTCACCTGGCATCCCTACGGCATCGATCCCGACGTCGACTACGACCAGGAGGAGCCGACCCTGGTCGAGTTCCTGCTGGCGCCGAACGGGGACGGCACGCGGCTGACCGTCGTCGAGTCCGGCTTCGACAAGGTTCCCGCCCATCGCCGCGAGGAGGCTTTCCGGATGAACGACGGGGGCTGGACGCAGCAGGTCCAGAACATCAAGGCCCATGTTGAATCCTAGCCTGCGGGATCCCGCGCCGATCTTCGCGGCCCTGGGCGACCGCACCCGCCTGGCCCTGCTGGACAAGCTGGGCGACGGCCAGGCGCGATCGATCGCGGCCCTGTCGACCGACACCGCCCTGACCCGCCAGGCGATCACCAAGCACCTGCACGTGCTGCAGGACGCCGGCCTGGTGGCTTCGTTGCGGGTCGGCCGCGAAAGCCGCTTCGCCGCGCGACGGGAGGCGCTGGACGAGGCTCGGGCCTATCTGGACGGCGTGTCGCGGCAGTGGGACCAGACGCTGGAGCGGCTGAAGGCGTTCGTGGAGGGGTAGCTACATCGCGTCGTGCGAGACCAGCAGCAGGATCGACAGGTCCTTCTCCGGTCGCCAGTTGGTCCGGCGCATCTCGAACTGGGTCGGGCTGATCTTTCTCACGCCCGATCCGCAGAAGCTGACCAGGTTCTTGGGCGAGCCCTTGTCGACCACCAGGCGGAAGTCGCCGATCGGCTTCTTCCAGTTGCCGCCGGTGACCAGGACATAGTCGATCCAACGGTCGACCCAGGGCGCATTGCCGTCCTTGTCGGCCTTGGCGGCCCGGACGACGGTGTCGGTCAGGGCCTTGTCGACGCAGTACCTGTCCTTGATCTCGGCGCCGTATTCCGTGCCGACACTGGTCGCCACGGTCGCGCCGACCGAGGGCGTATAGGCGTGCTCGACGATGATCGGCCGGCCGGCCGGGAAGGTCTGCAGCCAGTGATAGGTGGTCTTCAGCACCCAGACGCCGCCCTGGTCGGGATCGTAGAGGCCCAGCCTGACCGCCTCGTCGCGCCGGGCCTGGGGCAGGGCGCGCAGGGCCTCGTCGACGCCGCCCAGATGAACGGCCAGGGGGATGTGGTTGGCGACCAGCCAGGCGGTGCGGTCGACGCCGTCGACAGCGATGGCTTTCTGCTCGACCTGCGCCTTCACCGGCTTGCCGTCGACCTTGGTCGAGAAGCCCAGCACGTTGGCGGGGGCGTCGTCGACCGGGATCGACACGTCGCCCTGGAAGAAGTCCGGCCCGCCGATGTCGGGCATCGGGAAGGCCACGCGGATGGTGACGTCCTTGCCGCTGGTGTTGGCGAACACGTAGCGCACCCGCACGGCCTTTTCGGAGATGTAGAGATCCTCCGAACGCATCTCGATGCTGTCGCTCTTGGTCAGCACCAGGCCGCCGGCCGCCAGCTCGGCCGAGGTGTCGTTGGCCCAGGCCGGAGACGAGCCGGCGAGGCAGGCGAGCAGGGCGGCGAGGCGAAGCGCTTTGAAGGTCATGCGCCGAGCCATAGCACCGGCTCAGGTCACGGCGACAGTCCTGGCCCGGCGGCGGGCGTCAGTCCTGGACCGTCAGGACGCGGACGCCGCGCGCCCGGCCCTCGGGGTCGGTCCAGTGGAAGGCCTCGCCGGCGGTCAGGCCGATCAGGGCCGCGCCCACCGGGCTGAGCACCGAGATGCGGGCCTCGTCGATGCTGGCGTCGCGCGGCAGACTGATGCGGACGAGGCGGGTCTGTCCGCTGGACAGGTCCTGGAATTCGACCCGCGAGCCGATGCGGACGAACGGGCGTGGGGCTTCGCCCGGCTCGACGATCACGGCGCGGGCCATTTCGCCGGCCAGCACGCGGCCGCCCGGCGCGCGGCCGGCGGCGGCGTCGGCCAGGTTGGAGAGGATCTCGAAGTCGGCCTCGGTCACATAGATCGCGGGCAGGGCTTGGGTGGAATGGGTTTGGGTGTTCATAATGGCTTTCTGGAGTTGTCTTGAGCCTGGGCCGGCGCTTCAGGGCGGGCTTGTCGAAGGCTCGATAGGGCGCGCGCCTTGGGGCGGGCGCTCGTGGAGACCAGAAGCTTCGGGATAACCACGGCCCTGTTCGGGATCGGGCGCGGCCTGGGCCGACGCTGGCCGTCTTGCGGCCGTTTCCGAGCGGGAAGGGGCGGGGTTTTCCGTTTCGCTCCAGGTCTTGGCGCCGAGCGCGAACCTGGAGATCAGAAGCCTGTGGTCAGGCGTCCGGCGCGATCAATCTCACGTCCGGTGACCGTCAGATAGGGACGCGGCGTCCCGATGTCAAATGCCCGAGGGGAACGGCGGCGGGAGCCAAGGGGCCAGCCTAGGGGTTTCCGGGTCGCAGGAAGCGGCCCGCCCGTCGGCCGACCGGCGCGCCTCGGCTCCAGGTCAAGGCGCCGTTGACGAACACATGCTCGACGCCGCGGGCCGGACGGGTAGGGGCCTCGTAGGTGGCTTCGTCGATGATGGTGTCGGCGTCGAACACGGCGATGTCGGCCTTCATGCCGGGGGCCAGGCGCCCGCGTCCCGCCAGGTTGAAGGTGTCGGCCGCCAGGCTGGTCATCTTGCGGACGGCGGACTCGAGGCTGAGGAGCTTCTCGTCGCGCGCATAGCGGCCGAGCACCCGGGGAAAGGCGCCCCAGAGCCGCGGATGCGGCCGCTTGTCGTTCGGAAGCCCGTCGGACCCGATCATGCAGCACGGGTGGCTGAGGATCGCGCGCATGTCGGCCTCGGCCATCTGGAAATAGCTGGCCCCGCCGGGCATCAGCCGTTCGGCCGCTTCCGCCTGGGTCAGGCTCCAGGCCTCGGCGATCGAGGCCAGTGTGCGGCCGGCCATCTCCGGATGCGGCTCGGACCAGTTGACCAGGATCTCGACCTCGCCGTCGGCCAGGTCGGGGCGGATGATCGTCGAGCCCGCGGTGTAGGGGTAGCAGTCCAGGTGCACCGGTTGGCGGCGGCGCGTTTCGTCGATCAGACCCAGGGTCTCGGCGGCGCGGCCCCAGTTGCGGACGCCCGCGCACTTGTGATGCGACAGGATCAGCGGCGTCCCGCTCGATCCGGCCACGGTGAAGGCCTCCTTCAAGGCCTCGATGATGCCTTCGCGTTCGTCGCGGATGTGGGCGGTGTAGACGCCGCCGGCGTCGGCCACGGTCTTGGCCAGGGCCTGGAGCTCCTCGACGTCGGCCGCCCAGGCCGGGGCGTAGAACACCCCGGAGCTGAGCCCCAGCGCGCCTTCGGCCAGGGCGTCGCGCAGCAGGACGTCCATCCGCTCGCGCTCGGCCGGCCTGGCTGGGCGGTCGATGTCTTCCAGGCACAGCACGCGCAGGGTCGAATGCCCCACCAGCGCCGCCACGTTGACGCGCGGCCCCGCCGCCTCGATGGCCCGGCGATAGTCGGCGAAGGTGTCGTAGGCGAAGTCCTCGCGCGCGCCCAGCAGGTTGAACGGCTCGTCGACCGCGTCGTCGAAGCGCAGCAGCGGGGCCGAGATCCCGCAGTTGCCGGTGATCACGGTGGTCACGCCCTGGGTGATCTTGGCGACCATGTCGGGCTGGGTGATGCAGACCAGGTCGTCGTGGGTGTGCACGTCGATGAAGCCGGGCGCCACCACCAGCCCCGACACGTCGATCGTCCGCGCGGCGTCGACCGCCAGGGCCGGCCCCATGGCGACGATGGCGTCGCCGACGACCGCCACGTCGGCGGCGTAGGCGGGGCCGCCGTCGCCGTCGATGACCAGGCCGCCCCGGAGGACGATGTCGGCGGAAGGGATGTCGCGTGTCATGGGGTGGGTCGGATCACTCAAAGCCGCGGTCACTCAGAAGAACGTCTTCAGGCCGCCCAGCACGGCGTAGGCGTCGTCGACCTCCAGCAGGACCGACCACTTGTCGAAGGTGGTGCAGGGGTGGGAGATCTCGAAGCCCAGCAGGTCGCCGACCGCCAGGTCCGTGTCGGGATGCAGCGACAGGAAGCCGTGCTGGTCGGCGAGCTTGGTGGTGACGACGCCGTCGATCGCCTGGGGCGCGGCGTGCGGGCCTGGGCGATACCAGCGCCGGGCGACGGGGAGGTGCAGGTCGAAGGACACGTCGCGCTTGCCCATCATGACGATGGCCAGGTCCGGCTGCGGGCGCGAGATCACCCGCGTCCAGACCTCCAGCGCCGGCTTCAGCCGCGGCGCGGGGCCGCGCTGCTCCATCCGGTCCAGCAACTCGCGATAGAAGCCGCTGTCGTGGGTGACGTAGCAGCCGCTGCGCAGCACGACGGTCGCCCCCGGCGCGCCGCCGGCCAGGGCCCTGGCCACGAGGTCGTAATAGGCCGAGCCGCCGGCCGTCAGGATGACCTCGTCGGGCGCGGCGAACAGGCCTTCGGCCCGCAGGCGGCGGTGGAAGTCCAGCAGGGCCTCGAGATAGGCGTCGACCTCGGCGGCGTCCCGTCGCGCATGGTCGCTGAAGACCAGGCCTTCGTAGCCCTCGACGCCGTGCAGTTCGACGCCGGGCAGGTCGCGGATCAGGCGGGCCAGGGCCAGGCCCGCGTCGAGCGAGCGCACGCCGCAGCGGCCGTCGGCCATGCCGATCTCGATCAGCAGGCGCGCGGCCGGCGCGCGCGGTGTCCGGGCGAAGATCTCGGAGATGGCCCGGGCGCCGGCCGGGCTGTCGACCAGCACGTAGCAGGGACGGTCGGGCGCCGCGACGGCGAGCTGTCGCAAGGCCTCGATCTCGGCCTGTCCGACCAGCTGGTTGGCCAGGATCACGCGCGGCGCGCCCAGGTCGTGGCACAGCTTGAGCTGGGTCATGGTGGCGGCGGTCAGGCCCCAGGCGCCGGCCTGGATCTGGCGGACCAGAAGCTGCGGGCACATGGTGGTCTTGGCGTGCGGGGCCAGCTTGGCGCCCGCCTGGTCGACATAGGCCTGTATGACCGCCAGGTTGTTGTCGATCGCCGCGCGCTTCAGCACGGCGGCCGGCATGGGGATGTCGTCGAGCAGGCTCAGGGGCCGTCCGGCCAGGTCGCCCAGCGTGCGCACCGAGCCGTCCAGCGGGATCGCCTTGGTCCCCGGCGCCAGCTCCAGGGCGTTGAGATCGACGAACGACGCCATGTCCTGGATCAGCCGCGCGGCGCCAGGGCGATGACCTCGATCTCGACCTTGGCGTCGATCATCAGGGGCGACTGCACGCAGGCCCGGGCGGGCATGGCCTGGCCGAAATAGTGGGCGTAGACCCGGTTGAAGGCGTGGAAGTCCCGCGCGTCGTCCAGCCAGACATTGGCCTTGACCACGTCTTCCAGGGTGCAGCCGGCCTTGGCCAGGATGGCGACGATATTCTCGATCACCTTGTGGGTCTGGGGCACGACGCCGCCCTCGACGACCTCGCCGGCCGCGTCCATCGCCACCTGGCCGGACACGAAGACGAAGCCGTTGGCGACGGTGGCCTGGCAGAAGGGCAGGGACTGGCCGCCCGTGCCGGTGGCCGCGGCGCCGATACGTTGGATGGACAAGGAGACCTCCGGACTCAGGAGCGAGTTCTAGCGGCAGGAGCCATGTCGGATGTAGCGCTGTCAACGAAAATGTAGCGAAACTATCATTTCAAATGACAAGATTGTTCTCGTGTCGATTGCGGCGCGACGGCCTTGCCAGTATCTGTCGCTCACGGCGCGGATCGCGGCGGCCGTTCGGGGCGATGTCGGAGAGGGACCCAAGGGGATGAGCCAGCCTGTCAGTCCGGCCGAGGGCGGCGACATCCTTCCGCGCCTGGAGGCGATGATGGAGTCGATGACCCGATCGGACCTCAAGATCGCCAGGCTGATCCTGAAGTCGCCCAACGACTTCGTGCGTTCCAGCGTCCGTTCGGTCGCCGCCGACCTGGGGGTCAGCGAGCCGACCGTCCTGCGCTTCTGCCGCACGGTCGGCTGCGAGGGGTTCAAGGATCTGAAGTTCCGGCTGATCCAGGAACTGGCCCTGGCCCAGGCCGTGGCGGACCAGCGCGGACGCGTCGTGCGCCCTTCGCCGGCGGCCGGCGAGCCGCCGTCCGACGGCGGCGCGGGCGAGGAGGGCGCGGTCGCCGACCGCCTGTTCGACACCATCATCGACGCCCTGGCCCGGACGCGCGAAACCTTGAGCGAAAAGGACTTGCAGGCCGCCGCGGCCACCATCGCCAAGGCCGGCCGCGTGGTGATCTACGGCATCGGGGGCAGTTCGGCGGCCCTGGCGACTGAGATCCACAATCGGCTTTTCCGGCTGGACGTGCCGGCCATGGCGTTCACCGACGGCTACGCCCAGCGGATGTCGGCGGCCATCCTGTCGCCGGGCGACGTGGCGCTGTTCCTGTCCTCGACGGGGCGGCCGCGCGAGCTGCAGGAGAGCATGGAGCTGGCCAAGTACTACAAGGCCGTCTGCATCGCGATCACCGACTCCGACTCGCCGCTGGGCCGGGACGCGGACATCTGCCTGCATGTGGGTCTGTCCCCCTCGGGGGTGGAGGAGTTCCAGCCCAACCCCATGCGTTTCGCCCAGCTGTTCGTCATCGACCGGCTGGCCTATGCGGTGGCCTCGTGCCTGGGCGAGCGGGCCCACCTGATGCTGCGGCGCGCGCGCGGCAGCGTCGCCTGGCTCCACGGCATCGCGCCCCAGCAGCCGATCGGCGACTGATCCGCCAAAAATGATCGATCCTGCCCGCGCGCCGGCGCCGGGTCGGCGGCGCGGGCGATGGGATCGGATCCTGGCTCGCCCATTCGTGGTGCATGACTTGCCTGCAACCTGCGTTTCGGGTTCCGGGAAGTAATGGTGATCTCGAAATTCGAGAACGTCTAAGGACGACGGACCTTGTCGCCTTCCGGCCTGGCGGGCCGCGGGCCGGCGCATCCTGGTCGCATGACCACCGGCGCCGCTTTCGTGGGCGCCAGCAGGCTCTTGAAACGCATCATGAATTCCCAGATCGGTCGCTCACTGATGCACATTTTTTATGATTGCTACATAAATGAATGTTTTGCGATTGACGTTCTCCGAACGCTGTGACAATCCTTTTCGTGTCCCGACGGCGGGCGAAACTACAGATTTGAAGATCGATCCGGATAGGTATCCGGTCCACGTGCGCTGAAGAGATAAGTAAAAAATCGACACAGGCGCTTCTTGGGAAACAGAGACAACTTATCGAGGGTCGGTTCAGAGAGCGCTTGCAGGCGCCCGAGCTTGGCTCCTCCAGCAAGGGGGCAGGAATTTTGTTCAAGTTGAATCGCCGGACCTATGCCGGCTCGGTTTCGGCGCTGGCGCTGTTGTCCTGGGGGGCGATGGCCTGCGCGGCCGAACAGGCCGACACGTCCAAGGCCGGAGAGGGAACGGTCATCACCGAGGTGGTGGTCACCGGCTCGCGCATCAGTTCGCGCGGCTTCACCCAGCCGACGCCGACCACGACGGTCACGGCCGAGGACCTGGAGAGGGCCTCGCAGCCCAACATCTTCCAGGCCATCACCCAGATGCCGGCCCTGCAGGGCAGCACGGGCCGGACGGTGGCCGTCAACAGCACCAGTTCGGGCGCTCAGGGCCTGAGCGCGCTCAGCCTCCGCGGCCTGGGCGCCATCCGCACCCTGACCCTGCTGGACGGCCAGCGGGTCACCCCGGCCAACATCACCGGCGTCACCGACGTCAGCCAGTTCCCGCAACTGCTGATCAAGCGCGTCGACGTCGTCACGGGCGGCGCCTCGGCGTCCTACGGCTCCGACGCCGTCGGCGGGGTCGTCAACTTCGTGACGGACAAGACCTTCGAGGGCTTCAAGGCCCGCCTGGAAGGGGGCGAGAGCAAGTATCGCGACAACGACACCACCCTGGCCCAGTTCGCCGTCGGCAAGGCGTTCCTGAACGACCGCCTGCGCGTGATCGGCAGCGCCGAGTACAGCCGCGAGGCCGGCGTGCTGGCCGGTGGCTTCGGCCTGAACCAGGCCGGCGGCCGCGACTGGTTCCAGTCTCCCGCCATCCAGGTGCGCCCGCTGGCCGCGACCACCGACGGCCTGCCGCAGTACCGCGTCATTCAAGGCGCCCAGCAGATCCAGTACGCCCAGTACGGCCTGATCACGAACGGCCCGCTGCAGGGCCTGGCCTTCGGGCCCGGCGGCGCGGTCCGGCAGTTCCAGTACGGCTCGAACGGCGTCGCCACCGGCACGGGGGCGGTCGCCGGCTGCTTCAGCCCCTTCTGCGTCGGCGGCGACCTGTCGGGCGTCATCGGCGCTTCGCCGACCCTGGCCGCCCGCCTCAAGCGCAAGGTCGCCTATGGCCGAGTCAGCTACAAGCTCACCGACCATGACGAGCTCTACTTCACGGCCAACTACGCCGACGTCCATTCGCTGAACCAGCCCAATATCGGCGCCGAGAAGACCGGCCTGACCATCCAGTGCGAGAACCCGTTCGTTCCCGCCGCGATCCGGTCGGCCTGCGCGACCAACGGCGTCACCAGCTTCCAGTTCGGCACCAGCAACGGCGGCTTTGGCCCCATCAACGTCAATATCAAGCGCGAGCAGGCCCGCTTCGTCCTGGGCGCGACCGGCAATCGCCAGCTGTTCGGCACGGACTGGAAGTACGACGCCTACTACGCCTACGGCACGAACCGGATCACGCTGGACGTCGACAACATCTCGATCACGCCGCGCTACAACGCCGCGATCGACGCTATCGCCGGCCCGAACGGCACGGTGATCTGCCGCAGCGCGGTGGCCCGCGCCAACGGCTGCGCGCCGCTGAACATCATCGGCCAGGTGGCCCTGGACCCGGCCGCCCTGGCCTATGTCGTGCCGGCCAACGGGCCGTTCCAGCGCTCGCGGCAGATCGAGTCGGTCGCCAGCTTCAACGTCACGGGCGAGCCCTTCTCGTCCTGGGCCGGCCCGGTGGCCGTGGCCGCCGGCGTCGAGTGGCGCGAGGAAGACTACCGCACGATCACCGACCCCTACGGCGACGGCCTGACCGCCACGGGCCAGTACAGCGCCGACTATCCTGCCGACCCGCTGATCCGCACGGCGGGCAACAACTGGTACGCCGGCAACTACCACAGCGGCCATGGCTACTATCACGTGGTCGAAGGCTATCTGGAAGCCAACGTGCCGATCCTGAAGTCGGACACGCTGGGCGAGGCCAACCTCAACGGCGCGGTCCGCCAGACCCAGTACAGCACCGCCGGCGACGTCACCGCCTGGAAGTTCGGCGGCGTCTGGAAGACCCCGATCGAGGGCCTGCGCTTCCGCGCCGTGACCTCGCGCGACATCCGCGCCCCGAACCTCAGCGAACTGTTCGCCCCGCCGGTGGTGACCAACGCCACGGTTCTCTACAAGGGCGGCGCGGTGAACGTGCTGCTGGAAACCGTCGGCAACACCAATCTTCGTCCGGAAAAGGCGCGCAACACCGAGATCGGGGTCGTGCTGGCCGAACCGAAGTGGCTGCCCGGCTTCAGCCTGTCGGTCGACTATTTCGACATCAAGGTGAACGGGGCGATCAACACCCTGGCCGCCCAGGACCTGGTCGACCTCTGCGTGGCCGGCAACCAGGAGATCTGTTCGGCCATGCTGCTGACCAGCACCACGCCGAACACCAACTTCGTCCGCGTCCAGGCCTTCAACGTCGCTTCGCTGCGCAACAAGGGCTTCGACATCGAGGCGGTCTACCGCAAGAACCTCGAGGACTGGGGCCTGCCGGGCGAGCTGCAACTGCGCGGCCTGGCCACGCATACGATCAGCTTCCTGACGAACTCGGGCGTGCTGGGCACCATCCCGGTCGAGAGCGCGGGCGTGAACGTCGGCAATACGCCGGACTGGAAGGCCACGTTCACCCAGACCTGGAGCAAGGACAAGCTTTCCCTGTCGCTCTACGAGCGCTGGATCAGCGACGGCGTCTACAGCAACGAGTTCATCGAATGCCGGACCGGCTGCCCGGTCTCGACCAACATCCACCACACCATCGACAACAACAGGATGAAGGGCGCGACCTATGTCGACCTCGGCGGCTCCTACGAACTGAACGCCGCGACGACGGCCTATTTCAAGGTCGACAACCTGTTCGACAAGGATCCGGTCGCCTCGCCGACCACCAATGTCAGCCCCGGCGTGAACCCGTTCCTCTACGACGTGATCGGGCGGATGTACCGCGCCGGCGTGCGCCTGCGCTTCTAGGGTCTCGAAACCGACCGCGAAGCCACCTTCTCCCCGGCGAGCGGTCGCCCCTCGGCCCCAAGGGCGGTTTCCGCCCGCGGGCCAGATTCCCCGGCGCCCAGGCCGAAGCTCACGGCGCCGGGGAATCGCTCTTTTCTAGGCTTGGCGGGAACTCCTCCCGCGCGTTCGAGGCCGCTCCAGATGATGCTGCTCGCCGTTGTCGCATTGATCGGACTCCTCGTGGTGCTGATCGCGTGGGGCAAGGTTCCGCCGTTCCTGGCGTTCCTGATGGTCGCCCTGACCGGCGCGCTGGTCTTCGGCATGCCGCTCGGACAGATCGTCAAGTCGCTGGAACACGGCGTCGGCGACATGCTGGGCGGCCTCACGGCCATCATCTGCCTGGGCGCCATGTTCGGCCGGGCGATCGCCGACAGCGGCGCGGCCCAGAGCATCGCCCGCGCGCTGATCGGCGCGGTAGGCCAGCGCTTCATCCTCATGGCCATGGCCGCCACCGGCCTGATCGTCGGCATCCCGCTGTTCTACAGCGTCGGCTTCGTGGTCATGGTGCCGCTGATCCTGATCATCGCCCGCCGCGCGGCCCTGCCGCCGGTCTATGTCGGCCTGCCCCTGCTGTGCGGCCTGTCGGTGGCGCACGGCTTCCTGCCGCCGCATCCGTCGCCGGCGGCGCTGGTCAGCCTGTTCGGGGCCGACACGGGCCTGACCCTGGCCTATGGCCTGGTCGCCGCCACCGTCGCCCTGCTGGTCGGCGGGCCGCTGCTGACCCTGGCGCTCAAGCGGTCGGGGGCCTTGCCGATGGCCGGGGCCGCGCCGGAGCCGCCCCGCGTCGAGCCAGCTCCGGAAGCGGCTGCGCCGGGCGCCTTCAACAGCTTCACGACCGCCCTGGCGCCGGTGGCGATGATCGCCGTGACCACGGTCCTGATGGCCGTACTGAAACCGTCGTCGATCCGCGACGTCGTCGGCTTCATCGGCCAGCCCGCCGTGGTGCTGACGCTCTGCCTGATCTACGCCACCTTCAGCCTGGGCGTCCTGCGCGGGGCGTCCATCACCGTCCAGATGCAGCGCTATGGCGACTCCCTCAAGGACGTGGCCGGGATCCTGCTGATCCTCGCCGGCGCGGGCGCGCTCAAGCAGGTCTTCGTCGACAGCGGGGTCAGCGGCGCGCTGGGCGGCTGGCTGGGCGCCCTGCCGCTCCATCCGCTCGTGCTGGGCTGGCTGATCGCCATGGCCATCCGCGTGGCCCTGGGCTCGGCCACGATCGCCGGACTGACGGCGGCGGGCCTCCTGCAGCCGGTCGTCGCCTCCAGCCACGTCGACCCCAACCTGATGGTCCTGGCCATCGGCGCGGGCAGCCTGATGTTCTCCCACGTCAACGACCCAGGCTTCTGGCTCTTCAAGGAGTACTTCAACCTGACCCTGAAGCAGACCTTGCTGTCCTGGACGGTGATGGAAAGCGTGGTCGGGGTGGTGGGGCTGCTCTGCGTGCTGGGGATGAGCCTTGTCGTCTGAGGCGCGCGACCTGTTTCAACCCGGAGAGGTTTCGATGACTCCATGCGTCCGGCGACGCGGCTTTTTCGGCGGCGCGCTGGCGGTCGCCCTGATCGCCGCGGCCTTGCCGCCGACCTTCGCGCGCGCGGCCGCGCCGGTCTCGCTCACGCCGGCGCCGGTCCATCAGAGCGTCGCGGAAGGCGCGCTCACCCTGGGCGAGGGCCAGGCGATCTGGATCCCGCCGGCCGACAGCGAGGTTCGCGACGTGGCCCAGTGGCTGTCCGACACCCTCGCGCGCACCCGCGGCGTGCGGCTGGCGATCCGGGAAGGCGCGCCAACGGCGAGGGGCGGGGTGGTGCTGCTCAGGGGCGGCCCGGAGGGCGAGGCCTACGCGCTGGACGTGTCGTCGCGGCGCGCCGAGATCCGGGCCAGGGATCGGTCGGGGCTCTTCTACGGCGCGGTTTCGCTCTGGCAGTTGGCGGCCCGGCCCAAGCCGGGCGGGCCGCTGCGGGTCCAGGGCGTCCGGATCGAGGACGCCCCCCGCTTCGCCTGGCGCGGCCTGATGCTCGACAGCGCGCGCCACTATCAGAGCCCCGCCACCATCAAGCGGATCATCGACGGCATGGCGAGCCTCAAGCTCAATGTGCTGCACTGGCACCTGACCGACGACCAGGGTTGGCGGCTGGAGATCAAGAAGTACCCGCGCCTGACCGAGCACGGCGCCTGGCGCCGGCCGGCGGGGGCGGCCGGCCGCACCGCCTCCGGCGACCCCGTGCGCTACGGCGGCGTCTACACCCAGGACCAGGCGCGGGAGATCGTCGCCTACGCGGCCGCCCGCAACATCGTCGTCGTGCCCGAGATCGAGATGCCGGGCCACGCCCAGGCGGCGATCTCCAGCTATCCGCGGCTGGGCGCGGGTCCGGCGGCGACACAGGTCATGGCCGATTGGGGCGTCTATCCGGACATCTTCAACGTCGATGACGCGACCTTCGCCTTCCTCGAGGATGTGCTCGACGAGGTCATGGCGATCTTTCCCGGCCCCTACATCCACGTGGGCGGCGACGAGGCGCTGAAGGTCCAGTGGGAAGCCAGTCCGGTCGTCCAGGCCAGGATGAAGGCCCTGGGCCTGGCCGACGAGCATGCGCTGCAGAGCTATTTCGTCCAGCGCATCGAACGGCATCTCAACGCCAAGGGGCGGCGGCTGGTCGGCTGGGACGAGATCCTCGAAGGCGGCCTGGCCCCCAACGCCACCGTCATGTCCTGGCGCGGGCTGGACGGCGCCGTCGCGGCCGCGCGGCAGGGCCACGACACGGTCCTGGCGCCTGGACCCGTTCTCTATTTCGACCATCGCCAGAGTCCTTCGGCCGACGAGCCGCCTGGGCGCGGCAAGCTCTCGACGCTCAAGAGCGTCTACGCCTTCGACGCCGAGCCCCCCGGCCTGACGCCGGCCGAGCACAAGCACGTGCTCGGCGTCGAGGCCACGATGTTCAGCGAGCACATCCGGACCGACGACCGCGCGGTCGCCATGCTGTTCCCGCGGCTGGCCGCCCTGGCCGAGAACGCCTGGACGCCGCGCGGGAACCAGAGCTGGGAGGGATTCGTGAATCGACTGCCGGCGACGCTCGATCGCATGACGGATCTGGGCCTGTCCTACGACACCGCCCCCTTCGAGCCCCAGGCGTCCTTTTCCGCCCCGGCGGACGGGCGGATCGTCACCCAGCTCGACACCGGGCTCTCGATCGGCCAGGTGCGCTACACGCTCGACGGGACCGAGCCGACCGCCGCTTCGCGCCGCTACCAGGATCCCCTGGATGTGCGGACGGGCGCCGAGCTGCGCGCGCGCACCTTCCTGAACGATCATCCGCTGGGCCGCGCGCGATCGTGGCGCGTCACGCCGCAAACCGCGATGACCCGGCGTTCGCATCAGCTGACGCGCTGCACCGAAGGCCTGATCCTGAACCTCGAGGACGACGGCGCCGACGAGAAGGGCCAGCGCGCGACCTTCATGCTGGACATCCTCAACCCGTGCTGGATCTGGAAGGATGTCGACCTCGGCGCCGGCGCGCGCCTCAGCGTCACGGTCGGGCAGCTGCCGTTCAACTTCCAGCTCGGCAACAAGCTGGAACCCTTGCCCGTGAAGCCGCCGTCGCGTCCGGAGGGCGAACTGGAGGTGCGCTTCGGCTGCAAGGGTCCTCGCCTGGCGACCGTGTCCCTGGCCCCGGCCGCCGCCAACCCCGCGCTCACCACGTTGGACGTCGAGGTTCCGCCCCGGGGCAGGGGCGACCTTTGTTTCACCTTCGCAAGCCGGACGATCGATCCGATGTGGGCGCTGCACAGCGTCAGGATCACGCCGATCCCCGCCGCGTCCGGTCCCGCGGGGAAGGGCGACTGAAGGGCGGGGCGACGACCCGGCTACGACTACGGGGGCGCGTGGTCGGACGGCGGGCGCGCCGATCCTGACGAATGACCCTCACGGTGGACCCGGCGCCGAAAGGCGAGTTCGAAACAGGCGCCGCGATCCGCGGGCGACAACCGCGCCGCGCCGCCGTTCCGCTCCATGATCTGGCGGACGATCGACAGCCCCAGGCCCGCGCCGGCGCCGCGCGGATCGCCGCGGGTGAAGCGTTCGAACACGCGCGCCCTGATCTCCGCGGGAACCCCCGGACCATCGTCGCTGACCCGGACCACCCCGTTGGCGTCGACGGTCACCAGGATCGCCGAGCCGGACGGCGTGTGGCGAACGGCGTTCTCGAGCAGGTTGCGCAGCGCGGTCTCGGCCAGGCCGGGGTGACCGTCGACCAGGAGGGTCTCGGTCTTGCTGTCGAAACCCAGGCTGCGGCCGCTGGAAAGGATGAAGCCGGCCATGTCGGTGGCCGTCGCGCGGGACAGGGCCACGACATCGAAATGCGCCGCCGGATCCGCCGCGGCGCCTTCGGCCTCGGCCAGGGACAGGAGCTGGGCGATCAGCCGCGCCAGGCGCTCGAACTCCTCGCTGGCCGCCCGGCGCTCGCTGGGCTCCAGCAGGCTTTCGACCTGGGCGCGCAAGGTCGCCAGCGGCGTGCGCAGCTCGTGGGCGGCGTTGGCCGAGAAGTCCCGCTGCGCGCGCCAGCCCGCCTCCAGCCGGTCGAGGGCGGCGTTGAAGGCCTCGACCAGCGGAGCCACCTCGCGCGGCGCGGTCTCGACCGGAAGACGGGCCTGGATGGTCGCCGGACCGATGTCGCCGGCCAGCTGGGACAGGCGACGCAACGGGCGAAGGCCCATGTGCAGGGTCAGGTAGACGCCGATCATCAGCAGGCTGATCAGCAGGAAGATCTCCGGCAGGCTGTCGTTGATCTCGGCCAGGAAGCGCGCCGGACCGAGGCGATCCATCATGGACAGGCCCGGCGTGTCGGAGTCGCCGTGCGCGATGGCGAACAGCATGGTCGCGGCCACCGCCAACAGGACCAGCGGAAACAGCATCCGCATCAAGGAGGGGCGGCGACGCCGGCGGGCGAGAAGGCCTTGGACCAGGCGTGTCATCGGATCGCTCCTCCAATACGGCCGCGCTGGCCGATGACGATAGATCCGACGGGGAAGAGCGGCCGTCGAGACGTCATCGAACCCGCCGAGCGCCGGCCATCCCGCCGTGCAGGCGACCGATCAGCGCTTCGATGTCGTCGCCGGCGTCGCGAATGGCGACGCCGAGCGCGCGCCGGTGGGCGTCGACCAGCCAGGTTCCACGGTGCTTCACGTCGACCAGGCGCCACTCGTCCACGGCGTTCCGCACCCGCCAGGCCATCTGGGTCGTCGCGGCGTCCCGCCCCGAGGTGATCGCGAACGCGACGACGACCTCGCCCGGGCCATGCCAGGTCGAGCCGAGGATCGTGACGCGGCCGGCGCGTCCAGGCCACGGGCGCCCGTCATAGACCCGCGCGGCGTAGGCGCCGAACGCCAGGGCGAGGCGGCGCCGCTGGTCCGGGGGCAGCGCTTGCCCGTACGGCCCCAGGACCCGGTTCGTGACGTGCGGAACATCCGTCAGGCGGCGGACCGCCGCGCGGAAGGCGCCCGCCCTCTGGAGGTCGGTCCGGGTCGTGTCGGCCAGCAGGCCCAGGAGGCGGTGGACGCGGTTCTGGACGAACGCCTCGGCGTCCGGCCCGCCGGGCGCGACCATCGCCGGCGGCAGGCTCTCCATCAGGGTCGACCAGGGGCTCAGGCGATAGGCCATGCCGGGATCAGGGCTCGCTCGTCGTCGCGTCGAAGTCGGGCAGGACCTGGACGCCGCCCCTGGCCTGCCTGACCATGTCGGCGCGGTTCTGCAGATAGGCCGACCGCATCATGGCGTAGGGGTCGGCCGCGTCATCGAGGGCGCGCAGGAAGCCGTCGGCGTTCGCGCGCCCATCCAGGACCGTGGCGGTCGACCGGATCGAGCCAAAGGCCTTGGGGCCCCCGGCGGTGGCCAAGGCGACCGGATCGGTCATCATGTCGATCAGCCTGCCGGCCCCATCGCGTAGCGTGGTGGGTCCCATCAGGGGCAGGACCAGGTAGCGGCCCGGCCGCGCGCCGTAGCGGCCCAGGGTCTGGCCGAAGTCGCCTTCATGGCCTTCAAGTCCCAGCTTGCCGCCGACATCGAACAGGCCCAGGCCGCCGACCGTCGAATTGATCAGGAAGCGCGACGCCGTCACGCCGGCCGCGCGGGGACGCCCCTGGGCCAAGTCGTTGATGGCCGTGCGCGGCTCGGCGAGGTTGCTGACGAACGAGGAGACGCGGCCGCGGACGACGCGCGGCGTCACCTTCATGTATCCGCGGCCTAGCGGTCCGATCAGAAACCGGTCGAAACCGCGATTGAATCCGAAGGCCTTGCGGTTGAAGCCCTCCCAGGGATCGTTGGGCGCGGCGGCGTCACCGGCGGGCGCGTCGATGGCTGGCTGGGCCAGGACGGGGCGGGAGGCGGCGCAGAGAAGGGCCGCGCCGGTGAGCGCCACCAGCCGGCGGGCGCGTCGGGAAGGAAGGACCAAGGTCATGACGAAGGACTCCGTGGGGCGTCCCTCGGCTATGCGCGGCGTGGCTTGCGCGAACCTTTCGGCTGGCCCGGCCCGTTTCCGTTAGCCCGGCGTTTCACCGGCGCCGATGGCGGTCAGATCGAACGGCGTGGTCTGGTAGATCTCGTTGATCCAGTTGGCGAACAGCAGGTGGGCGTGGCTACGCCAGCGGTTCTTCGGCGGGCGCGCCGGGTCGTCGTCCGGAAAATAATGGGCCGGGGCGGGCGTCGCCGGATCCTTCGCCCGGTCGCGGGCGAACTCGTCGGCGAGCGTGGTGGCGTCATATTCGAGGTGGTTGAACATGTGCAGCGCCCGGCGCTCGGCGTCCTCGACGAGGCAGGGCCCGGCCTCGTCGGAATCCAGCAGCACCTTGAGGCCGGCGCGCGGCAGGTCTTCGCGGCGAGTCTCGGTCCATCGCGACACCGGAATATCGACCTCGTCCGAGAACCCGCGCAGATGGGGCGAGGCCGGCTCCACCACGCGATGGGCGTAGACACCCGAACGCTTGGCCGGCAGCACCTGCTTGTCTATGCCGTGGAAGTGCCGCAGCGCCGCCTGCGCCCCCCAGCAGATGGTCAGGCAGCTGTGCACGTGGCCCTGCGTCCAGTCGAAGACGCGCCGCAGTTCGTCCCAATAGGTGACCTGGTCGAAGGGCAGGGTCTCGACGGGGGCGCCCGTGATGATGAAGCCGTCGAAGCGCTTGTCGATCACCTCGTCCCAGGACCGGTAGAAGGCCGACATGTGCTCGGCCGGCGTGCCGCGGGGCGTGTGGCCGGCCAACCGCACCAGGGTCAGCTCGACCTGCAGGGGCGTCGCGCCCAGCAGCCGGGCGAACTGGGTCTCGGTCCTTGGCTTGTCCGGCATCAGGTTGAGCAGGCCGAAGCGCAGCGGTCGGATGTCCTGCCGCGCGGCGTCGGCCTCGCGCATGACCACGACGCCCTCCGCCTCCAGGGTGGTTCGCGCGGGCAGGGTGTCTGGAATCTTGATCGGCATGCTGCCCCTTCGTCCTCGGTCAGGCGCGGGGCGGTGCTCGGATAACCCGTTTCGTTGCCGCCTCGGCCACATCCTCCCAGCGGGAGCGCCACCTTGCTCGGGAAGCAGGTTGGCGTCGGGCCAAGCCCGACTCTTGATGCGTCCGCAGCCTTAGAAGATGCGAGCAACCTTCACAAGCCTGGCGCGCGACGAGAACACGGAGCGGCGCCAGGGCGGCGGGCCCGGGGGGCGGGTGGAAAGAGGGCCGGCAAGCAAAACGCCCCCGTTCACGCAGGTGACGGGGGCGTTCCGTTCTAGGTGACGTGGCGGCTTAGGCCTCGGAGTCTTCCTCATCCTCCACTTCGTCCGCCACGAGCTCGATGGGTTCGACCACGGCGGGGATGGTCCTGCCCTTGCGGGACTTGGCGGCGGGGAGGGGGGCGACGACGGCCTGGGTCTCGCCGGGAGGCGTCGATTGGCGCAGCGCGCCGGTCAGGCCGTTGATGTCGCCGCCCGACAGGCCCACCTCCGCCATCAACTGGTCCAGCAGGGGCGCCTGGGCGCGGTAGCGCAGGGCGCCGCTGACGACCTGGTCGGCGAGGTTGCCGCCTCCACCGTTCAGGGCGCTCCCGGCGTCGTTGGCGACCGCGCCGCCCACGCCGTCCATCTGGACGATGCGGATGGAGTCGATGGCCTGCAGCGGCTTCACCGACTCGGCGATGATCCGGTCAAGGTTCTCGATCAGCTTGATGCGGATGGCCATGGCCACCTGGTCGGCCGACAGCAGGTTGGCCGCCTCGTTCAGGGCCTTCTGGCCGGCGGCGTCGACGGCGTAGCGGACGCGGGCGGCCTCGGCGGCGGCGCGGACGGCCTCGCCGGCGGCTTCGGCCTCGATGCGGGTCTTGTCGGCCGCGCCCTTGGCTTCCTCGCGCAGGGCCTCGGCCTGGTCGGCGGCGGCGGTCTTCTGGGCCTCGGCGGCCACCTTGACGGCGATCGCCTCGCGCTCGGCCTCCTTGGTCGCCTCGATCAGTTCGATGGTCTTCTGACGCTCGGCGCCCTCGCGTTCGCGGACGGTCTTGACCTGTTCCTCGGCGGCGACGGCGATGGCCAGGGCCTTGTCGGCCTCGGCCTGGGCTTCGGACTGAGCGCGCGACCGCTCGGCCACGGCGATGGAGCGATCCTGCTCGGCCAGCTCGATGGCCTTGGCCTTCTCGATGTTCTGGGTGTCGACGGCGCGTTCCTTGGCGATCTCGCGCTCGCCCAGTTCCTGCTCCATGGCGATGCGCTGCTGGGCGACGGCCCGGTCGGCGTCGATCTTGGCCGTCTGGATCTGCTGCTCGGCGGTGATCTTGGCGCCCTCGGCCTCGCGAGACTTCTCGGCTTCCTGCTGCGAGACCTCGGCGGCCTGGGCGGCGCGGCGGATGGCCAGCTCGCGCTCCTGTTCCAGCTTGGCGTATTCCTCGTCGCGGCTGATCTCCAGGGTGCGGCGCTGGGCTTCCAGGTTCTTGGTGCGGATCTGCACCTGGGTGTCCTGCTCGATGTCGTTGCGCAGCTTCTTGCGCAGCTCGATCTCCTCGGTCAGCCGCGTCAGGCCTTCGGCGTCGAAGGCGTTCGACGGGTTGAAGTATTCCATGGCGGTCTGGTCGAGGCCCGTCAGCGAGACGGTTTCCAGTTCCAGCCCGTTCTTGAGCAGGTCCTCGCTGGAGACCTGCTGCACCTTCTGGACGAAGTGGGTGCGCTGCTCGTGCAGCTCGGTCATGGTCAGCTCGGCGGCCACCGAGCGCAGGGCGTCGACGAACTTGCCCTCGACCAGGTCCTTCAGCTGTTCGGGATGCATGGTGCGCATGCCCAGGGTCTGGGCGGCCGAGGCGATGGCGTCGGCGCTGGGCTGGACCCGCACGTAGAACTCGGCCAGCACGTCGACGCGCATGCGGTCCTTGGTGATCAGGGCCTGCTCGTTCTTGCGCTCGACGGCCAGGCGCAGGGTGTTCATGTTGACCGGGATGGTCTCGTGCAGCACCGGCAGGATCAGGGCCCCGCCGTTCATCACCACCTTCTCGCCGCCGAAGCCCGTGCGGACGAACGACGTCTCCTTGGACGCGCGCTTGTAGAGGCGGGCGAAGATCAGGCCCAGGATCAGCAGGGCGACGAGCCCGCCCCCCGCGATGATGGCGATCTCGATCAGAGCAGGCATGTTCATGGATACCCCCTAGGTACTGGACGAATTTACAGGTCGCGCAGAGACGCGCTGGTGTTCTGGATGGCGAAGAAGCGGGCCCCGGCGTGGCGCACGATGATCACTTCCGAGCCCTCCTCGAAGACCTCGCCGGCGTCGTCGGGCTCGATCATCACGTAGTGGGTCTGGCCGTGGACGTCGCGGACCCGGGCCTGGGCGGCGCTGCCGACCTCGGCCTTGCCCGTGACGATGGTGGCCCAGCGGCCGACCAGGGTCTCGCGCGCCACGGCGGTGGTCTCGTCGCTGGGCAGGATCTTCGAGACCCCACGGCCGAACAGGCGGGTGAAGGGCAGGGCGGCGGCCACGGCCAGCGGCGCGGCCAGCCACCACGGGCCGGGCCGGCCGAAGATCCCGGCGATCACCTGCTGCAGGATCAGCCCCACCAGGCCGAAGCTGAACAGGAAGACGACGATCAGCATCAGCAGCGGCAGCTTGCCGACATTGAGCCAGTTGAGCAGCGAGGCGTGGCCGTCGACGTCGCCGTCGAGATCGGCGTCGGCGCCGTCGCCCAGCGCCGCGCCGGCGCCCAGGCCGAGGGCCTCGACCAGGCCGATCAGCAGCATCAGCAGCAGGGCGGCGAAGAACGGGACGTTGTCGCCCGAGGTGAGGAAGGCCAGCATCCGCGATCAGCCCGGCTGGCCGACGCGCGCGAGCAGGGCGGCCAGCCGTTCCTCGACGCGATGGCGGCGGGCCAGCTTGTCCAGTTCCGACAGCTTGGCGCCGCGTTCGAGGTCGGCGGCCTCGCCGGGCGGCGGCGCGGCGCGGGTGGCGTTGAGGCTCTGCAGGTCCTCGCTCATCTCGCGGCGCGTGGCCTGCAGGGCCGACAGGTAGCCCTCCAGCTCGGCCTGGCGCGCGGCGGTGTTGGCGACGGCGGCTTCCAGCACCGGAACCTGGGCCTCGATGTCGAGCTGATGCTCCAGGGCGGCGCGGATCAGGTCCTCGCGGCCCTGGCTCAAGGCCAGGTCGATCTGGGCCGACAGCTCGTCGTGGCGACCGCTCTGCTCGGTCAGGCGCTTGGCGGCCAGGTGGCGGGCGGCGATGGTCTTGCCGAGCTCGGCGCGGACCTCGTCGACGGCCTGGTCGACCTCGCGCAGGGCCTGCTGGCCCAGGGCGTCGGGCAGCACGCCCTCGATGGCGTCGACGATGGCGTGGGCCCCGCCGGCGACGATGCGGCCCACGCGGGCCCCCAGGGTGTCGGCCATGAGCTTCCTCATTCGGCGGCGGCGGGCCGGGCCGCCGAGGTGATCAGGGTCATCAGGTCGTTCAGGGCGGCCAACCGTCGGGTGATGACGCCGGGGTCGTAGGCCGGGGCGCTGGGCGTCACGGCCCAGCGCAGCAGCTGCTCGGTCATGCGTGCGGCGCAGTCGACCAGCCGGGCCTCATGGCGGGCCATGCGATCGGCGTCGGCGCCGGTCACTTCGGCGGGGGTCGACAGGCCGAGCGCCAGGAATTCCTCCACGGCGGTCAGCAGCCCGACCACGACGCCGGAACGAAGGTCGGCCGCTTGCTCGGCTTCGCGCACCGTGCGCAGGGCGGGACCCAGCGCCTCATGGCTCGCGGCCAGGGCGCCGGCGAAGCTGTCTGGTCGTTCGTTGCGCTGACGCGCCAGGCGGATGAGCCCGCGCACCTTGTCGCTGGACGTCACCGCGCCTTCCAGCTCCAGTTGAGCCAGGAAGGTGGAGTCCTCCTCGGAGAGCCTGACGCTCAAGGGCGTGTTCAGCGCGACCATGGGTGGAACTTGGCGCGATGTAAGACATTTGTAAACAGTGAAGTTAGGATGTCATACACAGGCGGATCTTGGTAACGCCCGGTTGGCCGCCGAACCCGCCGCGGATGCGGACCAAAGGTCGGTTTCCGGCGCAAAACCGCCCGGGACGAAAGGTCCGCGCAAGCTTGGGCCCGCATAGGCCCGCCAGCCCGCACGCAAGCGGCGTTGGAGACCTGGCCCAAGATGAAACCGCACCTTCCGACCCTCTGTCTCGTCAGCATTGTCACGGCCGCCGGCGGTGGCGTCGCCTGGGCGCAGGACGGCGCAAGCGACGGCCTGCACCTCTCGCTCGGCGCGGGGGGCGTCTATCGGCCCGAATACAAGGGTTCCAAGGACTACGAGGCCGCGCCTCTGCCCTTCGTCGGCTTCCGCTATGGCCGGGGCGATTTCTACGTCAGCCTCGAAGGGCCCGCCCTGCGGGCCAACATCCTGCCGGGCGGCTGGCTGGAGGCCGGCCCGGTCCTGGCCTACGAGCGCGGGCGCAAGGACGACATCAAGAACCTGGCGGTGCGGCGGCTGGGCGAGATCGACGCGGCGGTCAACGCCGGGGTCTTCGTGCGCAAGCGCTTCGAACTGGCCGGGGGCGAGCTGAAGATCGGCGCCGAGGCCCTGACCGACACCGGAAAGGTCCACGAGGGCGTGCTGGCCAATGTCGGGCTGGACTACGACCATGCCCTGGGCGAGCGCTGGACCGTGGGGGCGAGCCTGTCGGCCACCTTCGGCGACCGCAAGTACATGCAGACCTACTATGGCGTCTCCGGATCGGGCGCCCTGGCCAGCGGCCTTTCGCCCTACGCCGCCGACAAGGGGCTTGAGAGCGTCGAGGTCGGGGCGACGCTGCGCTACCGGATCAACGACCGCTGGAGCGCCCTGGCCCACGGCGGCTACACCCGGCTCGTTGACAGCGCCGCCGACAGCCCCATAGTCGACCGTCAAGGCTCGGCCGACCAGGGGCGGTTCGCCGTGGCGCTCTTCTACAGCTTCTGACGGCCATGCGCGCCCTGCTGATCGAGGACAATGTTCGGCTTGGCCAGGCGACCGCGCGGTCGCTGGTCAAGGCCGGCTTCACCGTCGACCTGTTCGAGACCCTCGAGGACGGGTGGCACGCCTGGCGCAGCGTGCCCTACGAGGCGGTGATCCTCGACATCATGCTGGGCGAGGACAGCGGCCTCGACCTGTTGGCCCGCGCCCGCGCCGCGGGCCTGCGCACGCCGGTGCTGATGCTGACCGCGCTGGGCAGCGTCGACCAGCGCGTGCGGGGCCTGGAGGGCGGCGCGGACGACTATCTCGTCAAGCCGTTCGCCATCGAGGAACTGGTGGCGCGCCTGCGCGCCCTGGCGCGTCGCCCGGCCCTGACCGCCGGCGGCGTCCTGCGCTATGGCGAGCTGGAGTATGACCAGGGGGCGCGGGAGATCAGCGTCGGGGGCGCCCGCCTGCCGTTGTCGCGCGGCGAGAGCATCGTGCTCGAGCGCTGCCTGCGCCACCCCGACCGGGTGGTCACCAAGACGCAGCTGGGCGAGAGCCTGCACAGCCTGGACCAGGACTACACCGACAACTCCATCCAGGTTCACGTCCACCGGGTGCGGCGCAAGATGGCCGACCTGGGGGCCGACGTGACCATCCGGGCGCTCCGCAGTCTGGGCTACATGGCGATCCGGCTCGAGGGCGCCAGGCCCGACGCCAACGACTAGCCGCGTTTGGCGCGACGGCGAGAGTCCGTGATGGGCGGGGCGGTGGCGGTGAGAGAGGGATTCGAACCCTCGATAGAGTTTCCCCTATACACGCGTTCCAGGCGTGCGCCTTCAACCACTCGGCCACCTCACCATGCGCACCAGATGCGGAAGGCGGTTGAGACCCCCGACGCAGGAAGGGGCGCAATATACTCAGGAAGGTTGCGGGAGCAAGCGGCCATACGAGGTGAAACGAGATCGCGAACGCCTTAGTATCGATGGTCCTGTTGCGCTCCCGGAATTTCACCATGCCTCCCGCGTCCAAGACCCTCGACATGCCGACCGTCGACACCGCCCTGTCGGGGCGCGCGGCCGCGATCCCGACGGCCCGGACCCACTTCGTCAACGGCCATGACCTGAAGGGGCCCTATCCCGACGGGACGGAGATCGCGATCCTGGCCATGGGCTGCTTCTGGGGCGTGGAGCGGCTGTTCTGGAAGATCCCGGGCGTCCATGTGACCGCCGCCGGCTATGCGGCGGGGATCACCCCGAACCCGACCTACGAGGAGGTCTGCACCGGACGCACCGGTCACACCGAGGTGGTGCAGGTCGTGTTCGACCCGCGCGCGGTCACCTACGAGGCCCTGCTCAAGACGTTCTGGGAGAATCACGACCCGACCCAGGGCATGCGCCAGGGCGGCGATGTCGGCACGCAGTACCGTTCGGGGATCTACGTGACCTCCGACTCCCAGGCCGCCGCGGCGGTGGCCAGCAAGGAAGCCTATCAGCAGGCCCTGGAGGCCCAGGGGCTGGGGACCATCACCACCGAGATCGGCGCGGCCGGGCCGTTCTACTTCGCCGAGGACTATCACCAGCAGTACCTGGCCAAGAACCCTGAGGGTTATTGCGGCCTCGGCGGCACGGGCGTGGCCTGCCCGATCGGAACGGGAGCGAAGGCATGACCCCCGAAGCCTTCGACGCCGCCGCCCTGGCCTTGCCGGGCGCGACCATGACGGTCCAGTGGGGCGACGACCAGGTCTACAAGGTGGGCGGCAAGATGTTCGCCGTGCTGGGCGGGGCGGTCGGGCGCAACGGCTTCTCGCTGAAGGCCTCGGACGTGGCGTTCGAGGTGCTGAGCGAGACGGGGCGGGCCACGCCCGCGCCCTATCTGGCCCGCGCCAGGTGGCTGCATTTCGCCGACCTGGCCGCCCAGGACGCTGACGAGGTCGTCGACTGGCTGAAGACGGCCCACGCCCTGATCGCCGCCAAGCTGACCCGGAAGGCGCGGGCGGAGCTGGGGCTGTAGGGATTTCTCCTCACCCGCAACGCGGGGGAGGGCTATCGCATATGGATCTGCTCTGAAGAAAACCTGTCATCCCGGACAAGCTCGGCGAAGCCGGGCGCCGATCCGGGACCGCCGGAAGCTCTGAGCTCTCGCCCCGGTCCCGGATCTTCGCGCTGCGCGCTCGTCCGGGATGACAATGGTTTCGAGGCATATGCGATAGCCCTGGCGCGGCGGGGGAGGAGAAGCCGGAACCGACGTTCCGTTAGGCCTGCTCGCTGTCCTTCCGGGTCAGGTGGGGACCCATCACCACCGGCTGGCGTTCGAGGATCTGGCGGACCTTGCGCACGGCGGCCGAGGCCGGGCTGCGGCGCTGGCGCCAGAGCAGCAGGGCCATGGCCCCGCCCGTCGCCACGGCGAAGGCGACCGGCCCCAGCAGCCAGGCGGCCGCGGCCAGGGCGAAGTAATAGCCGCGCACCCCGGCGTTGAACGCCGACAGGGCGGGGTTGAGGATGGCTCCGGCCGCCTCGGCGTATTCGTCCAGCACCGCGCGCGGCGACCACATCGGGGTCGCGCCGATCGCGGCCAGGCAGTAGTTCATCTGGCGGATCGCCCAGATGAAGTCGAGCAGGCCGCGGGCCAGGGCCACCAGCACCACGCCCAGCTTGATCTGGAACACCAGGGTCGAGGCCGGGGCCAGGACGGCCAGGCCCTCGATGCTCTTGAGCGCGCTGTCGCCGCCGAACAGCACCCCGGCCGCCGCGGCGATCAGGATCAGGTTGGACGAGGCGAAGAACGAGGCCGAGTTGATCGCGTGGCCCAGCAGCTGGCCGTCCAGCAGGGCGACTTCGCGCACCGCCATCTCGGCCATCCACCGGCGGCGGATCACCGTCATGTCGGTGTTGATGACGTTCCGCTCCTTGCCCAGGCGCTTGAGCAGCGGCTCGTAGAACAGCCAGCAGAACAGGAAGAACGCCAGGACCAGCAGGTCGATGACCGGCAGGGCCAGGAACTGCTTGGACAGGGCGTGGGAGAGCGAGGAGGGCATGGGGCGAACTTAAGGCCGGAACGAGAGTCGGTGAAAGGGCGGTGTCAATCCTCGAGGATCAGGCTGGTCTTGCCCGTGTCCTTGAGCAGCAGCGAGACGGTCAGACCCACCGCCATGATCGCCGACACATAGAGGTAGAACCCGCTCTCCATGCCCTCGTGCTTGAACCACAGGGCGACATATTCGGCGGTGCCGCCGAACGCGGCGTTGCCGATGGCGTAGGGCAGGGCCACGCCCAGGGCGCGCACATGGGCGGGGAACAGCTCGGCCTTCACCACCGCGCTGATGGCGGTATAGCCCGACTGCACGAACAGGGCCGCGAAGATCAGGCCGAAGGCGACGGCGGGGCTGGTGGCCTTGGCGGTCAGGCTGAACACCGGCCAGGCGATCAGGGCGCCCATCCCGAAGGCGAAGACCAGCATGGTCTTGCGGCCGACCTTGTCCGACGCCCAGCCGAACAGCGGCTGGATCAGCATGAAGCCGGCCAGGGTGGCCAGGTTGATCGCCCCGGCGGTCGCCTTGTCGAAGCCCGCCGTGTTGACCAGGAACTTCAGCATGTAGGTGGTGTAGGCGTAGAAGGCCAAGGAGCCGGCGGCGGTCAGGCCGATGATCGCCAGGGTCTGTTTGGGGTGGCGCGAGACCAGGGGCGCGGCCAGGGCCACGTAGGTGGCGACCAGCAACACGACCGCCCCGTACTGCGCGGTCGCGGCGAACGGCGCCTGGGTGAAGCCCGCGATCATGGCGCCAACCGTCGCCAGCAGCAGGCCGCCGACCCAGGCGACCTGCCGACGGCTGATCGGGTCGCGGGCGCCGGCGTTCTGGTGCGAGACGCTTTCCTCGATGCCGGTGCGGATCCAGAACACCACCACGGCCAGGGCCGCGCCGACGAAGAACGGGACGCGCCAGCCCCACTCGGCCAGGTCCTGCTTGCTCAGGCTGTTTTGCAGGACCACCAGCACCAGGGCCGCCACCAGCTGGCCCATGATCAGGGTCACGTACTGGAAGCTGGACCAGAAGCCGCGACGCTTCCGCCCGGCCATCTCGCTCATATAGGTGGCGCTGGCCCCGTATTCGCCGCCGACCGACAGGCCCTGCAGCAGGCGGGCCAGCAGCAGGATCACCGGCGCGGCGTCGCCGATCGCGGCGTGGCCGGGGCAAAGGGCGATGATCAGCGAGCCGACGCACATCAGGCCCACCGCCAGGGTCAGGCCGGCCTTGCGGCCCTTGCGGTCGGCATAGAGGCCCATCAGCCAGGCCCCGACGGGACGCGCTCCGAAGCCGACGGCGAAGATCGCGGCGGTCTGCATCAACTGGGCGGTCTGGTCGCCCTTGGGGAAGAAGACCTTGGCGAAATAGATCGAGAAGGCGGCGTAGGCGAACCAGTCGTACCATTCGACCAGGTTGCCGGCCGATCCGCCGAGGATGGCCCGGGTCCGGCGCCAGGCGCTCAAGGGCGCGGCGGCTTGGGCCGCGGCCGTCTCTGGCGGCGTCGCCGTGGCGGTGTCGGTCATGTCGCCCCCCGTGTCGTTGGGGAGAGACCTTAGGCGAACATGGGTCGCCGGGGGAAGGGCGCCGCACGGTCGGGGACACACGCAGGCGCGTGTCCCCCGGCGCGGTCCGGGGTGTCGCTAGATCCTGCCGATCAGGACCAGAATGATGATGATGACCAGGATCAGGCCCAGGCCGCCGGAGGGATAGTAGCCCCACGAGCGGCTGTGACCCCAGGTCGGCAGGGCGCCGATCAGGGCCAGGATCAGGATGATGATGAGGATCGTGCCGAGCATGTCCGTCTCCGTTGCATCCGAACGCCCCGCGTATGGGGGCAGGCGGAAGGAATGCGAGAGGTTCGGCAGAGGTTCCGTGAGCGCTTCCGGCGCGTGGCTTCAGGCTTGGGGCGGCTCGTCGGATGGGGGCGGGGGTTCGACGGCATGGCGACGTCGCCACCAGCGGCGTAGCTTGGCCCGATTGGCGAACCCCAGGCCGAGAGCGGCGAGCAGGCCGCCGCCCACCCATTGCAGGCCCTTCATCCGGTCCATCTGCCAGGTCAGCCAGTCCAGAAGGCCGATCTTCACGGACATTTCGTGGACCAGGGCGGGGTGCTCCAATTCCACCAGGCCGCCAGGCGTGACCAACTCGTTGAAAACCCGCAGGGTCAGGACGGTCTTGCCTGGCCGCGTCGGCTTCACCAGCCATTCGAAGGTGACGTTCTGGAGGGCCGAGACGTCACGGACCGTCTGTTCCGGCTTGGTGATCTCGACGTTCGGGCCCGACAACTCGGCGCGCACCTTGCGGCCGATCGCGACGGTCCGCTGCTCGACGTGGCCGCCGGGAAAGGCGACGGAGAGGGAGGCTTGCGCCGCCGCGCGGTCGGCCGAAGCGATGACGGCCGTGATGGGAGTCTGCCTGCCCCACGGAAGTTGGTCGCGCCAGCCCACGACGACGGGAATCTTGCGGACTTGCCGGCGGACCAGATCCGCCAGGTAACGTTCTCGCGCCGCGATGTCGCACGCCGGGTCCGAAGCGTCGCGTTCGCAAGGCGAAAGCATCGAAGCCGGCTTGACGTTGGTCGCCATGCGCTTGTCGACGCCCGACATCAGCAGGACGCCGGCGGCCACCAGGCACAGGCCGCCGAACACGATGGCGGAGAGGGCCGTCGATATGTGTCGATAGAGAAAGCGCCAGAGATCGCGCACCCGCACCCTCCCCGGAGAGCGCCTCTATCTTTGCGCGATCAGTTCGGCATGGCAACTCTTGGGGGTGATCTCACCCGCCCGGGCAATCCTCGGCCTTGCGCAGGCCCACGGCCCACAGGGCGCCGATCACCGCGCCCTTGACGCGGGGCAGCAGCATCAGCGTCAGGGCGGCCAGCGGCAGCACGGTCAGGGGCACCACCAGCACGGGCGACATCTTCCAGATGAACGGGAACAGCAGCAGCGGGGCGACGACGAGGTGGCCGATGATCAGGATCGTGAAATAGGCCGGGCCGTCGTCGGCCGGATAGCGCGCCAGGTCGTGGCCGCAGACCTCGCAGTCCAGGTCGACCTTCAGGTAACGCGTATACAGCCGCCCCTCGCCGCAATTGGGACAGCGGTGGCGGACGCCGCGCTTCATGCCGGTCAGCATACTGACCGGAGGCGGGCAGGGAGAGGACTGCTCGTTCATGGGCGTCGATATGACTCCGCGGCGCGGCCAGCGAAAGAGGGCGCACGGTCGCATGCGCCATTTTGAATCAGATTTCGTTGAGATGAACGATCGCCGGCTGAAGAATTCGCTCGAAAGGCGAGCAATACAAATGTCGTTACCGGGACCAGTTAACCACACCTATTGCAACGCCCTGTGGGTAAGTCGCCGTGCGTTCTGGAAAAACCCAGCGCAAGCGGAGCCGCGTCGCGCTGTAGCTTAACTATATCGCGGTTCGCGGACTCCGGTTGCCCGAAGTCCGCAACCCTCGATCCTGCGACTATTTGGCGTCCTTGGCGGTGTTGGTCACGGCCCGGCCGGCGGCCGACACGTCCTGGCCGACGCCGGCGACGGTGTTGCAGGCCGAAACCATCAGGGCGGCGGCCACGGTGGCGAGGATCACGATCTTGCGCATGGGGAGGTCTCTGAAGTTGGAGAAATGGCCTCGGACCTTAACCTTGGCCCAAGGCTGCGTTCAAGCGTGTCACCGCGGCGAAGTCATGGCGCCGCGAGGCGGATCGCCAAGCCCTGGCTCACTTTCTGCTTCTCCATTGTTGTCATCCCGGACAGCCCCTGCGGGGCTTGCGGGATGACAACGGATTTTCGGATTGCGTACGCCCTCAGCGCGATCATGACCTGGGTGGCGGGCTGGCGAGGTCCAGGCCGAAAACGGCGAGCGTCAGGCGCCGTCGCCGTCTCCGGACGCCTTCGAGCGCAACGGGCCGTCGACCACGCCGAAATCGCGCGAGCGCATCTTGCCGTCGGCCGACTGGACGCCCTCGGCTTCCAGGCCGCGCTTGAGAAGTTCGCGGACGGCGGCGGCGCGGCTGGGCATGCGGCGCGAGAAGCGCCAATCGTCCAACGCGGCGAGCTCCTCCTGCGTGAGCATGATCTGCAGGCGTTCTGGTCGGGTCAGGTCGTTCATTGGTCTCGGCCCCCGGAAAAGGGGCGGCTCTCCTTTTGTCCGGTGGAGCTAACGCACGAGCGCCGCCCTTGGGTTCCATCAAGCGCAAAAACCCTACCTGGCCCAAAATATGCCACTTACTCATTAAGCGGACTAGGCGTGGACCGCTAAGTGAGCGTCAAGTTATATAGCGGCGGAATTTAAGTCTCTTTTCAGTCGAGTTTCCGACAGAACGGGTCAAGTTGATGGCCGATAAATAAAACGGGGATTCTTCTGCAAACAAAATATTCGCCTTTGTGCTTGAATTGTGCTTCATTGGTGGGGACGGAATATCCTGCCGCCTTACCGAAAGCCCCCGAGCCATGGACGTCGAACGCCGAGAATTCGGCGATGCGGTCGTTCGCCATGTCGGGTCTGACGACCGGCTCAGCGAAGCCCAGCATCGCATCGCCAACAACCTGGCCCTGATCGCGGGCTATACGCGCCTGCAGGCCACCCGCCTGCACAAGGCCGGCCAGCCTTTGTCGGCCCGCGAGGCCTGCATCGCCCTGGAAGAGGTGGCCGCCCGGATCGAGACGGTCGGCGAACTGCACCGCCTGCTGTCGGGCGCCCCCGGGGAAGGCGAGAACGGCATCGACCTGGGGCGTTTCCTGGCCAAGCTGTGCGCCAGCCTGATGGAGACCGTCAGCTTCGCCGGCGACACCACCATCACCCACAGGGATTCCGGCGGCTGCCTGGTGCGGGCCGACCAGGCCACCCCGGTCGCCCTGATCGTCAGCGAACTGGTGACCAACGCCCTGAAATACGCCCATCCCACCGGGGTGGCGGGCCGGATCCGGGTGTCGTGCCGATCCACCGGCCGCGGCCTGGTGGTCGAGGTGACCGACGACGGCGTGGGGCTGAGCGAGGATTTCGACCCGCATCGCGATGGCGGCCTGGGCTTTCGGGTGGTGCGCGGCCTGGCCCGCCAGCTCGGCGCGGACCTGGTCTACGAGTCCAGCGGCATCGGCCTGACCGTGCGGCTGCTGCTCGACACCGACCAGGAGCACCAGGTCATCCCGTTGTGGCCCGGCCGGGACTGAACGACCGCATCTAGGGTTTTACCCGATGGCGGCGAGGCGGGCGGCGCCGCAACCTGCGCGGGCTTGCGAGCGTCGAGGCGTCCTCCCCCCCGATGGCCTTCGACGCGCCGGCCGCCTGTTTCCGACCAGGCGGGTCCGACCGCAGGCCGAGAGCCGGCCGGGGTGTCCCGACGCACGAATTCGGCCGGTTCTCCCCCAAAGACCCTTCCGTCAGGGCGCCGTCTGGGTCGCGGACCGGGGCGGGTCCGGGGCCTCCTCGACGGGCATGTCCAGGTCGCCCAGCCCCGCGGCCTTGATGGCGTCGCGCAGCTTGGTGACGGGCTCGCCCGTGCCGGTGGTGAAGGTCAGGGCGCCGGGCTCGGCGCGATTTTCGGCCAGGTTGCTGAAGGCGGGGCCGCTGGGCGCGTCCGGGTTCAGGGCGATGGCGTAGGTCTTGCCGGGCAGGGTCGTGCACAGCAGGACGAAGGTCTTGTTGTCGTTCAGCAGGCGCGGGGTCTTCAGGCAGTCCAGCCTGTCGCCGCCCGTTCCCAGGCCATAGGCGAAGTCGCGCGGCGTCATCTGCTGGTCGAACACCACCTTCAGCACCAGGACGCCCGGCGCGATCGCCTGGCCGTTGGCCGGCCAGGTTGCGACCACCTTGGGCTTCTGGGTCGGCGGCATGACCGTGACGGGCGAGACCGGCGTCGACGTCTCGGCCGGCGGGCGCGTCGCCTGGGCCAGCACCGGGCCAGCCGCGAGGCACAGGGGCAGGATCAGGGCCCAGGCTCGGGCGGGCGACCGGACGGGGAGAGGAGCGCGCATGGTCCCCAACGTGTGGTCAAAGCGCGGCGTTCTCAAGGCGCCGCTTGCGGGAAACGCGCGGGCGTCCTGGCCCTAGCGGGTCATCCAGGGCTTGCTCTTGCTGCTCGAGGCCGCGGCGGCGGCCTGCTCGCGCTGGAAGCGGCCGCCGCGCGGCGGCTGCGGCTTGGCGGCGAGCGCGGCCTTCTTCAGGCGCAGGGCGCGCTGGATCGGGGTCTCGCCGGGGATTTCGGGCTGGTCGTCGGTCTTGTCGGTCTTGTCGGTCATGCGCGGGCTTCTAGCACGGTTGGCCCCTTGCGTCCCGGCCGGCGCGCCGGTCGCCCGAGCCGAATCCTGGCGTCACGGCCACGCTTGGGGCATCGTCGCCGCGTGGGCGACTCGGCGATCAACGGCAGGACCTGGAACGAGGCCGAGCAGGACCTGGTGATCGGCGACTACCTGGTCATGCTCGACAAGACGATGACCGGCCGCGCCTACGACCCGGCCAATCACCAGCGGGCCCTGCGCTTCGTCACCAACCGTTCGGGCGGCGCGATCGCCTTCCTGCAGGGCGAGATCTCGGCGGTGCTGACCCTGGTCGGCCTGCCCACGCTGAACGACCATCCGCCGCGCTGGGACTTCGGCGACGGCCTGGTCGACGCGGTGGATCGCCGCCTGAGCGCCAGGCCCGGCGTCCTCAGGGACCTGGCCCAGCCGCCGGCCCTGCTGGGCCGCGCCGCCGCCCCGATCCTGGCCGAGGGCGCCCCGCCGCCGATCCATCACGCTCCGGCCGGCCAGCGCGCCCAGCGCCTGGTCGCCAAGTTCGACCCCGCCGCCCGCGACCAGGACGCCCGCATGCTGGCCCGCATCGGCGCCGCCGCCGCCCTGGTCCACGAGCAGCGCCGGCTGGAGCAGCGCGGCCGCCCGGACCTTGCCGCCGAGGTCCGCCTGGCCCTGCCGCCGATCAACGAACGGGAGGGCGACGAAGGCTGCGACCTGGTCAGCTTCAGCCGCACCGGCGCGCCCCGCCGCATCGTGGTCAAGACCACCACCGGCGGCCCGGCCACGCCGTTCCGCCTGACCGCGGCCGAGGACGCCCTGCGCGCGGCCCAGCCGGAGGCCTTCGTCGTCCACCGCCTGTACGACGTGGCGCGCGAGGCGCGGGTGTTCCGCGTGCGCGGGGCGCGGGACGAGACGACGCCTTAAGGAACCTCGTCCAGCGCCCATCGCCCGAATTCCGGACGCGCCTTCAGCCGCGCGTAGTAGGCCTCGACCGCCGGGAGGTCCGCGTGGTCGATCGGGGTGGCCTTCCAGCGGTGCGTCGAGACGCCCAGCACGATGTCGGCCAGGGTGAAGTCGTGGCCGGCGGCGTGGGCGCCGGTCTCGGCCAGGCGCCGGTCGAGGATGGCCATGGCCGCGTTCCAGGCCGCGACGCTGGCGGCGATCCTGGCCGGGTCGTCATAGCCCGGCGTCGGCCGGCCCAGGGCCAGGAAGGCGTAGCCCCAGGTCGGGTTGAGGGTCGTGGCCTGCCAGTCCATCCACTGCTCGACCCCGGCGCGCGGGCGCGGCTCGACCGGCAGCAGGTGGCCGTGGCCATAGCGGGCGGCCAGGTAGCGGCAGATGGTGTTGCTCTCGTAGAGCGCGCCCTGCTCGTCGATCAGCACCGGCACCAGGCCGTTGGGATTGAGGGCCAGGAACTCGGGGCTGCGGGTCGAGGCGAAGCCCGTTCCCCAGTCCTCGCGTTCATAGGCCAGGCCCAGCTCGTCGCAGGTCCACAGCACCTTGCGGACGTTCAGCGACGAGGTGCGACCGAGGATCTTGAGCATGGACGGGTCTCCGTTCTAGGCCGTGGCCGTTTCCCCCAGATAGGCGCGCGCCACCGCCTCGGCGACCTTGATCCCGTCGATCGCCGCCGACAGGATGCCGCCGGCGTAGCCCGCGCCTTCGCCGGCCGGGAACAGGCCGGCGACGTTGAGGCTCTGGAAGTCCTGGCCGCGGGTGATGCGCACCGGCGAGGAGGTGCGGGTCTCCACGCCCGTCAGCAGCACGTCGGGATGGTCGTAGCCGGCGATCTGGCGGCCGAACACCGGCAGGGCCTCGCGCATGGCCTCGATGGCGAAGGCCGGCAGGCACTGGGCCAGGTCGGTCATCGTGACGCCCGGTCGGTAGGACGGCTGCACCTCGCCCAGCGCCTCCGACGGCTTGCCGGCCAGGAAGTCGCCGACCTTCTGGGCCGGGGCGGCGTAGGTCGAGCCGCCGGCCACATAGGCCAGGCTCTCCCACTTCCGTTGGAAGTCGATGCCAGCCAGCGGGTGGCCCGGATAGTCGCGCTCCGGGTCGATGCCGACCACGAAGCCGGAGTTGGCGTTGCGCTCGTTGCGCGAATACTGGCTCATGCCGTTGGTCACGACGCGGTTCGGCTCGGAGGTCGCCGCCACCACCGTGCCGCCCGGGCACATGCAGAAGCTGTAGACCGCGCGGCCGTTGCTGCAGTGATGCACCAGGCTGTAGTCGGCCGCCCCCAGGTCCGGATGGCCGGCGCAGGCCCCGAAGCGGGCCTTGTCCATCCACGACTGCGGGTGCTCGATCCGCACCCCGATCGAGAACGGCTTGGCCTCGATGTGGACGCCCCGGTCGTACAGGGTCTGGAAGGTGTCGCGGGCGCTGTGGCCGACGGCCAGCACCACGTGGTCGGCCGCCAGATAATCGCCGGTCGACAGGTGCAGACCCTTCAGCCTCCGCCGCCCGTCGGCGGCGGTCTCGATGTCGAAGTCGTCGACCCGGCGCCCCCAGCGGTATTCGCCGCCCAGGCCCTCGATCGTTTCCCGCATGCTCTCGACCATGGTCACCAGGCGGAAGGTGCCGATGTGCGGATGGGCTTCGGTCAGGATCTCTTCCGGCGCGCCGGCTCTGACGAACTCCTCCAGCACCTTGCGGCCCAGGTGGCGGGGGTCCTTGACCTGGCTGTAGAGCTTGCCGTCCGAGAAGGTGCCCGCCCCGCCCTCCCCGAACTGGACGTTGGACTCCGGGTCCAGCTCGCCGCGCCGCCACAGACCCCAGGTGTCCTTGGTCCGCTCGCGCACGACCTTGCCCCGGTCCAGGATGATCGGCTTGAAGCCCATCTGGGCCAGGATCAGCCCGGCGAACAGCCCGCAGGGCCCGGCGCCGATCACCACGGGGCGGGTGAAGTTTTTGGGCGCCTGGGCGACCAGCCGATACGCGGTGTCTGGTGTCGGCCTGAGTTGGCTGTCCCCCGCGAACCGCGCCAGCACGTCGGCCTCGTCGCGCAGCGCCACGTCCACCGTATAGACCATCAGAATCGCCGCCTTCTTCCGCGCGTCGTGCGCGCGGCGGGCGATGGTGTGGTGGAGCAGATCTTCGGTGGGGATGGCGAGGCGCGCGCAAATGGCCGGGGTCAGGTCTTCAGGCGGATGGCCAAGGGGAAGCTTGAGGTCGGAGATGCGGAGCATGGTGTTGGGTTTAGCTGCGACGCGCGTGATACGCCACTGGGCGATATCAGCACCACGCAGCCGGGTGGATTCAGCTCTGGCGCAGTTCCGCGAAGAAGGTTTCCAGCAGGGCGCTTCGGTCCATACTGGGTGGGTGGCGTTCAAAATGGGTGCGCACCTCCGCCATGATTTGTTCGGGCGCGCGGGCGTCCAGCTTCGATTTTGCGGCCCATGCGCGTCCGGGGTGAAGCGTGTCCCAAGGCGAACGCTTGTTGGCGCGGGTAGTGGCGCTGTCACCGTGCTTGCCTAGGCCATAGAGGACGTTGGTCTCGTTGTTCCAAATCGGCTTGAACAAGTGGATCAGATAGTCTTCGGCCGCCGTCTCCCAACCCGATTGGACCACCAAGAAGCGGGTGTCGAAGTCGGCGATATCGAGTGTGGTCTTGGCTTTGACGATGTTTTTGCGATGCTCGTTGAGGCGAGCTGCGAGGCGTGGTCCCTGATCCCTGGGCGTATGGGCACCTCGGTCACCGGGGGAGGCCTGGCCTACGTAGATCGGTGTTTCTGACCCCGACAGCGGTGCGTAGAGCGGGAACTTCCCGCGATAGTAAATCGCGTAGACACCTGATCCATAAAACTGATCGATAGAAGCAAGGCTAACTCGGTCCTGAGCGACCAGTGCTAGCGCGGTGAAGCGGCCAATCACTTTGGGATTGCTAGGGTCGAACAGAGACTGCGGCATTGCGATTGGGTCGAGCTTGCGCGCCGCCGCTTCCAGTTCACGGATCGCCGCTCGCAATTCCTCGTCACCCTGTCGGCGAGCCTTCAGAGTTTGCGGCGCGGCCGCTATGAGTTCTGTCAGGGCTGCAACGCGCTCGCGAAGAGCTGAAACCTCGACCGCTAAAGATATGCGCTTCTTCACGCCGCGTAGCGTAGCTTCCTCGCGACGTCCTTGCCAATAACTTCCGCCAGCCGCACCGGCACGGCGTTGCCGAGTTGGCGCATGGTCTCGCTCCACGAGCCGTGGAAGATGAAGTCGTCGGCGAAGGTCTGAAGGCGGGCGCTTTCGCGAACGCTGAAGTAGCGCACCGTGCCGTCGGGCCGGGCCAGCATGTTCTCGCCGCCGGGCACGCCGTGGACGCCGGCTTTCAATGTCTTGGCGGGTTCGTCCAAGGGGCTGCCCGTATGGCCGACATAGCTTCGCGCGCCGGGCTGAAAGCGGTGATTGGCGAAGGCGGAAGCTAGTCGAGGATGAAACTCGGGATCGGGTAGATCGGCCGTGGCGTCGCGCACGGTGCGCCAGGGAACGGTCGGCGGCTTCCCGTCCAACCGTATCGCGCGGACCGGCGCGTCGCTCGCGTCCGGGCGATCGCGCTTGGCGACCTTGTGCGCATCCCAATAGGAGCCGTCGCGATATTGCGCCCACAGCAGGGCGTCGGAGGAGTGGGTCTCGACTGGGAAGTTCCATTCCACGTCAAGATCGTCGCGGAAGCCCACGAAGATCACCCGTTCGCGCTTTTGCGGCACGCCATAGTCCGCGGCGTTTAGCACCCGCGACACCAGGCGGTAATTGAGGCCATCGCGTGAGCCGTGAATGTGATGCCGCTCCAACCGCGACAGGTGATCGGCCCAATCCTCGTCGGGCTTGGCGACGACCTCGGGGTGCTCCAGCTGCAGCCGGATATATTCGAAATAATTGCGGAAGGTCGCCCGCGTTAGGCCCTTCACGTTCTCGAAGATGAAGGCCCGGGGCCGCGTCTCGCGCACCGCCCGAATGGCCTGCGGAAACATGTCGCGCGCGTCGTCATACGCCTTGTGTTTGCCGCCCATGGAGAATGGTTGGCAGGGCGGGCCGCCCGAGACCAAGTCGACCTTGTCGGCCAGCGGTCGGAAATCAACCTCGCGCACGTCGCCTTCGACCCGCGGCCAGCCATGCATCGGCGAGGTTTCGCGCACGCGGTTCTCGCCGATGGTCTCGCGGCAATAGCGATCCCATTCGACCACCTTGGCCGGTTTGAAGCCCGCTTTGCACAGGCCCATGCCCAGGCCTCCGGCCCCGGCGAAGAGTTCGATCGACTTCATGAATCCAAGAATGTTCTAATTTCGTTCTCTAGGAAAGCCTCGTTCTTGAGCTCGCATTCCCAGAGGATCAGCGCGCTCCAGCCCAGGGCCTTGAGTTCCTCGAGCTGGCGCAGATCGCGAGCGCGATTGCCCTCCAGCTTGGGGATCCAGAAGTCCTGCCGCGATTTGGGGAGTCGCGCCAGCTTGCAATCGGGATCGGGATGCCGATGCCAGAAACACCCGTGCACGAAGATCGCTTTCCTGCGGCCGGGGAACACGAGATCGGGACGTCCGGGCAGCTTCGCGCCGTGCAAGCGATAACGGTAGCCCATCCGGTGGACCAGCCGCCGCACGGTCATCTCCGCGCTCGACCCCTTGCCCTTGACCCGGGCCATGCGGGCGCTGCGCTCGGCGGGGGTTAGGGTGTCCATGGGGATTAAATGCGACGCTTCACTCGCTGTCGCAAGTAATTCTCTAAGTTGTATAAGTGAATAGTTCTTTGTATGTTCCTTTAGTCGATATCTCACGCACGATATAAATAAAATATAGATTTGACTCTACGATTTTTGCAGCGCGAGGTCGTTCATATAATAAAGGGACATAAAAATGGGTCTTCGGTATGAAGAGCTGGATGCTGAAACGCGCCAGTTAATGCTAGATGAGATCGGCTACGATTTGGCACGCGATGGCATGTACGTGAGTCGTTTTCTCAACACCCGTGGAAAAGACCAATGGGCTGATGCAACGCGGCAGGCGGTTCAGCAGGGAACAGACGATACTCTGGCCGCGGTTCTGGCTGAGGGACTGTTGGAGACACACTACTCCAAGAACAAGCCCAAGGGTGGAACGACCATGGCTGCGGTGCCTTACACAGCCGCCCACACCATGGCCGAGGCCCAATTCAATATGTACTATATGCGATCCTTGGCCCTGCGCGACTTAGCGGCGGGCGCTAAAGGACTTCTGGTTTATAGGGCTAAAGAGGTGGAGGTGCCGCGCACCAGCTCTTTGTTATTGATCGGTACAGTTATTGATGCCCAGCTCGTCCTCGACGAACTTCGCAGGACGAAGGGGGTGGACCCGGATATTCGCATACCATTGCCAAACAGTGGTTTGAGTGTCCGGTTGCAGTAGATTGAGACGGCTCCGCAGCCCCCCGATCAATCTCCGTCCATCTTCAGCGCCGCGATGAACGCTTCCTGCGGGATCTCGACCTTGCCGAACTGGCGCATGCGCTTCTTGCCGGCCTTCTGCTTGTCCAGAAGCTTGCGCTTGCGCGAGGCGTCGCCGCCGTAGCACTTGGCGGTGACGTCCTTGCGCAGGGCGCGGACCGTCTCGCGGGCGATGATCCGGCCGCCGATCGCCGCCTGGATGGGGATGACGAACATGTGCTGCGGGATGAGGTCCTTCATCTTCTCGCACATGCCCCGGCCGCGGCTCTCGGCGCGGTCGCGGTGGACCAGCATCGACAGGGCGTCGACCGGCTCGGCGTTGACCAGGATCGACATCTTGACCAGGTCGCCGACCCTGTAGTCCTCGACCTGGTAGTCGAAGCTGGCGTAGCCCTTGGAGATCGACTTCAGGCGGTCATAGAAGTCGAAGACGACCTCGTTCAGCGGCAGGTCGTAGACCACCATGGCGCGGCTGCCGACATAGCTGAGCTCGCGCTGCATGCCGCGGCGGTCCTGGCACAGCTTGATCACCCCGCCCAGATATTCGTCGGGGGTGAAGATCGTCGCCTTGATCCAGGGCTCGGCGATGCTCTCGATCTGCATCGGGTCGGGCAGGTCGGCGGGGTTGTGCAGCTCCAGCTCGGTCCCGTCGCGCATGTGGATCTTGTAGACCACCGAGGGGGCGGTCGCGATCAGGTCGAGGTCGAACTCGCGGCTCAGGCGCTCCTGGATGATCTCCAGGTGCAGCAGCCCCAGGAACCCGCAGCGGAAGCCGAAGCCCAGGGCGGCGCTGCTTTCCATCTCGTAGGTGAAGCTGCCGTCGTTGAGGCGCAGCTTGCCGACCGCGGCGCGCAGGTCCTCGAAATCGGCGGCGTCGACCGGGAACAGGCCGCAGAACACCACCGGCTGGACTTCCTTGAAGCCCGGCAGGGCCTGGGCGGTCTGCTTCTTCTCGTCGGTGATGGTGTCACCGACCGCGGCGTCGGCCACTTCCTTGATCGAGGCGGTGAAGAAGCCGACCTCGCCGGGGCCCAGCTGGTCGACGTCGGTGGCCTTGGGGGTGAACACCCCGACCTTGTCGATGCGGTGGGTGGCGCCGGTCTGCATCATCCGCACCTGCTGGCCGGCCTTCAGCGTGCCGTCGAAGATGCGGACCAGCACGACCACGCCGAGATAGGCGTCGTACCAGGCGTCGACCAGCAGGGCCTTCAGCGGCGCGTTGACGTCGCCCTTGGGGGCGGGCAGGCGGGTGACGATGGCCTCCAGCACCTCGTGGATGCCCAGGCCCGACTTGGCGCTGGCCAGGACGGCGTCGCTGGCGTCCAGGCCGATCAGGTCCTCGATCTGGGCGCGCACCCGCTCGGGCTCGGCGGCCGGCAGGTCGATCTTGTTGAGGACCGGGACGATCTCGTGGTTGTTGTCGATGGCCGAATAGACATTGGCCAGGGTCTGGGCCTCGACGCCCTGGCTGGCGTCGACGACCAGGATCGAGCCCTCGCAGGCGGCCAGGCTGCGGCTGACCTCGTAGGCGAAGTCGACGTGGCCGGGGGTGTCCATCAGGTTCAGGACATAGGTCTCGCCGTCGTCGGCCTTGTAGCGCAGGCGCACGGTCTGCGCCTTGATGGTGATCCCGCGTTCCTTCTCGATGTCCATGTTGTCCAGGACCTGGGCGCTCATCTCGCGCGCGGTCAGGCCGCCGGTCTCCTGGATCAGGCGGTCGGACAGGGTGGATTTGCCATGGTCGATGTGGGCGACGATGGAGAAGTTGCGGATCTTGTCGAGAGGCGTCGAAGTCATGGGGGTGCGTCTAGCATATTTGCGGGGTTTCGCGAGTGTCGTTCCATCCCACCCGGGGGAGGAACGGTCATGGTTAACTCGCCGTTAAGCTTCAAGCCGCAAACCCGACTCAAAGGGTTGAGACAGTCTAGGCTGTTGGAATCGCGAGAGAGCACATGGACCGCCGCAAGCTGATCCTTTCGGGCATGGCCACCGCCGGGCTGAGCGCCTGCGCCAGCACCGCGCAGGAACGTCCGGGCGACCCGCCGCCGCGGTCGCAGTACGACACCGGCCGGGCCCAGACCTATTCGGCCGACGAGATGATCCGCAGCGGCTCGGACTTCCTGGGCGTGACCGCCGAAAGCATCGGCGCGGTGATCGAGCGCGCGTTCCGCGACAACGGCCAGCCCACCGGCTACATCGCCGGCGAGGAGGGGTCGGGCGCCATCGCCGTGGGCCTGCGCTACGGCCGGGGCCTGCTGTACATGAAGGGCAAGGACACCCAGGAGGTGTTCTGGCAGGGTCCGTCGGTGGGCTGGGACTGGGGCGGCAACGCCAGCCGGGTCTTCACCCTGTGCTATAACCTGCAGTATCCGGACGCCATCTTCCGCCGCTTCCCGGGCGTGGAGGGCACGGCCTATCTGGTCGGCGGCCTGGGCGTGAACTACCAGCGCGCCGACACCATCACCCTGGCCCCGATCCGCGCCGGCGTCGGCCTGCGCCTGGGGGCCAATGTCGGCTACCTGGCCTATAGCCGCCAGCGCAACATCCTGCCGTTCTGAGGTCGCGAGGCGCTCGGCTCCGCCGCTCCCCTGGAGGCAGGGCTATCGCCTATGGATCCGCTTTGAAAAACCTGTCATCCCGGACAAGCTCGGCCGAGCCGAGCGCCGATCCGGGACCGCCGGAAGCGCTGCGCTCATGCGTCGGTCCCGGATCTTCGCGCTGCGCGCTCGTCCGGGATGACAGCCGTTCTGGATCTTATGCGATAGCCCAACCCTAGAGGCCGGACTCAATAGGGTCGTTGATTTTCAGTTGTCATCCCGGCCGAAGGTCCGCCTGGCGGACCGTAGAGCCGGGACCCAGGGGCCACCGCACTGCGCCGGCCCCTGGGTCCCGGACAAGCGCTCTGCGCTTTCCGGGATGACAACGAATTAGAGCGCTGATTTCGCTTGGGTATCACCGACACGCGATTGAGTACGGACCCTAGGTGCGCCTAGCCGCGAGGCGCTCCGACCAGGGCCAGGACGCGCCCGGAATCCGAACGCTTGGATTCGCGCGAGTTCCTCGTCATTATCAATCTTCACGGGAAGGTCCGGCCGCGCGGCGACGTCGGGTCGCGGCGGCCGGTGCGCGCCGAACGGCGCGCCCGACGCGAGGAAACGCCATGTCGCAGTGGCTCAAGCGTACCTGGTTCGTCTGGCTGGCGCTGGCGATCGCCTGCGCCGTGCTGGCGCCCCGGGCGATCGACGCCGTCGCGGCCCGGGGCCCGCTTCCGGCGGCGCCAGGCCCCGCCGTCGCGCCGCGCTTCGTCGTCCGTGATCCCAGCGGCGCGGCCATCGGCTGGCTGAACATCAAGTACCCCCGCACGATCCGCGAGAACGAGGAGGGGGTGCTGGAGGCCGAATACACGACCGGCGGCGTGTCCTGGAAGACGGGCGACGCCTATGGCTACGGCGATGTCCAGCCGCCGGCCGGCCTGAAGGTCGAGCTCAGCGGCGCGGACCTGGCCCTGACCCCGGCCCCGACCCACCAGTTCGACGTCCAGCGCATCGCCGCCACGGGCGTCGAGCGGGTCAAGTGGATCGTCTCGCCCAAGACCGAGGGCGACCACGTGCTGCTGGTGCGGTTCAACGTCAGCCCGGCCACGTTCAAGGCGGTTCCGGTCTCGGCCAACGGCCAGGCGCAGGGCAGCGATCCGCAGATCCTGCTGCCGGTGACGGTGTTCACGATCTACGGCGTGCCCAAGGCCACGGTGCTGGTCGCCAAGGGCGGGGCGGGACTGGCGTCGTTCCTGCTGACCCTGCCGGCCGCCTTCGTGCTGTTCGAGCGGGTGTTTCGCAAGAAGCCGAAGCCGCGGCGGAAGAAGGCGGCTTGAGCCGTCTCTCCAGGGCTATCGCCTATGGATTTGCTCTGAAAAAATCTGTCATCCCGGACGAGCGCGTAGCGCGAAGATCCGGGACCGGGCGTGAACTCAGCGTTTGCGGCGGTCCCGGATCGGCGCCCGGCTTCGCCGAGCTTGTCCGGGATGACAATTGTTTTGAGGCATATGCGATGGCCCTGCCCCTCTTGCGCGAGAAGGGTCAGGCTCTCGTCACCGCCACGCTCTGGCTGACCATCGTCGCCTTGCCGAAGATCGTCAGGAAGGCCACGTCCGCCGCGTCGCGACCGTAGGCGATGCGGACCAGGCCGTCGACGGGCGCCCGGCCCGTGGGGTCCAGCAGTCGCCAGCGGCCGCCGACGAAGACCTCGGCCACCGCGTGGAAGTCCGGCGGCTCCAGGGCTGGGGCGTAGACGCTGGCCACCCGGGCCGGGATGTCGCTGGCCCGGCACAGGGTGACGGCCAGGTGGGCGAAGTCGCGGCAGACGCCGGCCCGCTGGACGTAGGTCTCCAGGGCGGTGGTCCGGGCGTCGCTGCACGGACGGTATTCCAGGTGGCCGATGATCCAGTCGACGATGGCCGCCACCCGCGCGCCGCCGCGCAAGCCGCCGAACTTCTGGTCGGCGATGGTCTCGAAGGTGTCGGACGGGCAGTAGCGGCTGCCGCGCAGATAGGGCAGGGCGCCGATCGGCAGGTCGGCGATGGCGTGCTGGGCGGCCTCGGCCAGGGCCATGTCGCGGTCGGCGATCTCGACCACGGCGTCATAGGCGATGGCCAGCCGTCCCTGATGGGTGAAGGCCACGCGCCGTTCGCCGGTGTCCGGATCGTCGCGGCGGGTGAAGGCCAGGGGCGGGTCGAACACCAGCCGCTCGTCGCGCACCGCCTGGTCGTCGGCGACCGCCGCCTCGATCTGCAGCAGGGATTCCACCCGTTCGGGGAAGTCGTAGTCCAGCCGCGCCTCGACATGCACGCGCATGGTCCGCCCCTTCGTTCAGCCCAGACAACGGCTCGCGGGGCGCGAGGTTCAGCGGTTCGGCCGAGGCTGATGTCTTCGCACGGTTCGGCGGAAAGCCGGCGGCCCCTTTTGCGGAGGAGACGTTTAGTCGTCGTACTCCACCACCAGCCGCAGGGTCTTGCGGCCGTTGGCCGGCAGGGCGACGCGCCAGACGGCCGCGCCGTCGCGGACGTCGTGGGCGAAGGGTTCGGCGACCACCTTGAAGCCCTGCTGGTCCGTGGGCGTCCGCACCTCGGCGACGACCGGGACGGTCTTGGCGTTGGCGATGTCGACCTCGTAGACCCGGCGCACGCGGTCCTGGCCGCGATCCTGCTCGGCGACCAGGCGCGGGCGCATCCGCACGTCCATGGCCTCGCCGATCGCCAGGTCGAAGGGCTGGCCGACGGGAACGTCGCGCAGGGCCTGCTCGCCGGCGAAGGCGGGGCGTCCGCCGGCCGTCTCGAACACCGCCAGGGCGCCCGACGGCAGGGGCTTGCCCAGGCCGTCGGCCGGCTTGTTGTCCAGCCGCAGCGTGACCGTGGCCGCCGGCGTCTCGTCGGGCTGGTCGTAGTCGTTCCAGGTGTCGAGCCGGAACACGTAGAGCCGCTGGAAGGCGACGTTCTTCTGGTCGAGGAAGGCTACCTGCTTGGTCTGGCGCGCGGCGACCGTGACCGGCTCGGGCAGGGTGTAGAGCTTGTAGTCGCCCAGGTCGGACTGTTCGGCGAGCTTGGCGCGATTGCCGGTGACCACGATCTCCTCGAGCCCCCTGTCATGCATGTCCATGGCGCCCGCCATCGCCATCGCCGGCGCGGGTGGGGGCGGCGGAGGGACGGGACGCGGACCGCGATGAGTGGTGTCCATCGGCCAGCACTTGCGCGTGACCGGCTTGGCCTCGCCCCGGTTCACATCCACCTCCTCGCGCGCCAGCTTGCCGGCCACGGCCTGGGTGGGGGCGTCGGCGAAGCTGGTCCCGCTGGCGTTGACCAGGGTCAGCCAGCCGGTCAGGTCCAGGGTCCTGCCGTTCGGGTGGATGCGGGCGACATAGTCGGCCTGCCAGTTCACCCCGATCGCCAGGTAGGACAGGGTCAGGGTGGCCTGGGTCGGGGCGGCGACGTCGACCACCGTCGACAGGGCCGGCTTGTCCGAGAGGCCGGCCGGGACCTTGTCGAACACCAGGGCCTCGGCGCCGCCGGAACAGCCCAGGGCCTCGACGCCGCCCGCGGTCTGCAGCACCACCCCGTCGGGCCCCTGCCGCAGGGTGGCCGGTTCCTCGGTCCGGCGGCCGGTCCGGCGGTTGGTGCGGACGATCTTCACCGCCTGGCCCAGCGAGCGCTCGACCAGGGTTCCAGGGCTGAGCAGGGCGTAGTCGTAGTTGCGCTCGATGGCCGGGCCGGGCAGGCCCTCCACGGCGGCGCTCTGGGGGATCAGGGCGTCGGCGACACCGTCGAAGCGCAGGGTGTGGCGGCCGGCGGGCAGAAACACCGTCCGCGTCTCGGTGACCAGGATCAGGCCCTTCTCCATGGCCTCCTCGCGCTCCCACTCGTCGAGCGCCTGGAACGGCCCGTCGCCGCCGCGGTAGAGGGTGACGGAGACCTTGTCCGGGCCCGGCGAGGCGATGGTGTCGGCCAGGGCGGGGGAGGCCAGCGCTAGCAGGCCGGCGAGGACGATCCCCCGCCTTCCTTCTCCCCTTGCGGGAGAAGGTGGCCTCCGCAGGAGGTCGGATGAGGGGGCGCGTCGCCTTGTCCGGCTGGCTCTCGACGCCGACCGGTCATCGCCCGTCGACCCCTCATCCGTCGGCTTCGCCGCCACCTTCTCCCGCAAGGGGAGAAGGAAGGAGAAGCTCGATCTCGTGAAGGCTTGGCTGCTCACCAGCCCGTCTCGACCGTGAAGGTCAGGGTGGTCTCGCCGTTGGCGGGGGTCGGCACGCTCCAGCCCAGGGTGCGGGCGTCGATGCGGCGGCTCTTGAGGCTCTCGGCCTTGACCTCGCCGTCGCGCCACAGACCGCTCTGGCGCAGCTCGACGGTCACCGGCTCGGGCCGGGCGTTGCGGATCAGATATTTCATCGTGTAGCGCGAGCGGGTCTTGGACACCTTCTCGTCGCTGACCAGCGTGCCCTGGCTGGTGACGTCGAAGGCGTCGCCGGTCTTGATCGACAGCTCCGAGCCGGCCGGCGTGTGGTCGATGGCGTTCTCGCCGATGAACTTGGGGTCGCCGGCCTTGTCGCGGACATAGACCCGCATCACCCCCGCCGGCAGCTGGTTGCCCAGGCCCGCCAGCCGGGCGTTGCTGAACTGGATGGCGACGGTGGCGGATTCCGGCTGGGCCTGGCTGGAGAACCAGTCCTGGCGGATCTCGTAGACCTTCCTGGCCGCCACGCCCTGGGCGCTGAGGAAGCCGACCTGCTTGTTCTGGTTGGCGGCGATCGTCGTGCGGTGGGGCAGGGGATAGAGATAGTAGTCGGCGACCCGCTCGCCGGTTCCGCTCTCGGTTCCGGCCGACTGCATCGACGGGCGCGGGGGACGGGGCCGGCCGCCGCCGCTGGCCAGGGTGTTGACCGAGCCGGCCACCAGCTGGGTCTCGGCGTCGACGAAGGCCGTGCCCGACTGGTTGCCCAGGGTGATCCAGCCCTGCAAGTCCAGCGCGCCCTTGGCCTCGTCGAACATCGCCACGTAGTCGGCCTTCCACGACAGGCCGGTGGTCAGGTAGCTGAGCGTCGCCGGGCGCGGGCCGGCCTTGTCGGCCTCGACCGTCACCGACAGGGTCGGGCGGGCGCGCAGGGTCTCGGGCACCTTGTCGAAGATCACCCGGGTGGGCACGCCGTCGTCGCGCAGCACCTCGATGCGGTCGCCGATCTTCAGCACCACGCCTTCGTTGGCGGCCAGGACGGTGGCGGTCTCGGTGGTCTCCTTGCCGTCGCCGGGATTGGTGCGGACGATCTTCACCTGCTGGCCGACCGCCTTTTCCATCAGCTTGTCGGGGGTCAGCAGGTCGTAGTCGAAGTTCTGCTCCACCACCGACAGGCCGGCGGCCGAGAGGCTGACGGTCTCGGGACGGATGGCGGCCGAGACGTCCTTGAACTCCAGCTTCTGGCGGCCGCCGGCGAGGGTCATCTCGCGCACGTCCTGCACCAGGGCCAGGTCGTTGTTGTAGATCGTCACGGACAGTTTGGGGGCGGTCTGGGCGTATGCGGTGGTGCTGAGCGCAAGAGCGGCCGTGGCCAGCAACGCGTGACGGAACATGAAGAGCGCCTCCCGATTTTGGCGCTCAAGGTTTCACGCGTTCAGCCGGAAGTCGAGTGTGAATTTACAGGTGTGAACTTCTATTCTGATCCGCTCATCCCGGCGAATGCCGGGACCCAGATGGAATAGCTTTGAGGTTGACGCCAAGGGCTCCGAGCTCTTCCAATCATCCACGCCGCTTCGGGATCTGGGTCCCGGCATTCGCCGGGATGAGCGGATTTTGGAACGTTCCTACCCGCCCCACACCTGCTTGAGCCGCAGGTCGCGGCCGCAGCCGATGCGATAGGCGTGGTATTCGACGGCGTGGTTCCTGGCGTAGTCGCGGTGATAGGCCTCGGCCGGCCAGAAGGTCCGCAGCGGCAGGATCTGGGCCTTCATCGCGCCGGTCTTCAGCCGCTTGGCGGCCTCGGCGCGGGACTTTTCGGCGATCGGGCGCTGGGCGGGGGTGACGAACACGGCCGGGCGGTAGGATGGCCCGCGGTCGCAGAACTGGCCGCCGTCGTCGGTGGGATCGACCAGCTTCCAGTACCTGTAGAGCAGGAAACCGTAGTCGAGCTTGGCCGGATCGTAGGTGACGCGCACCGACTCGTAGTGGCCCGAGGTCTCGCTGGTCACGTCCCGGTAGGTCGGCCGGTCGACATGGCCGCCGGTGTAGCCGCTCTCGACCTTCAGCACGCCGGGGATGCCGCGCATGTCGTTCTCCATGCACCAGAAGCAGCCGCCGGCGAACACGGCGGTCGCGGGCGGGGCGGGCTTGGACGCGGCCAGTACGTCGGCGGGCAGCAGGATGGCGGCGAAACTGGCGACCAGGACGAGCAGGCGGCGGATCATCGGGAGAACTCCGGGGGATGTATCCCTGGATACGGATCAGGCGGCCCGAAGGTTACACCCTAGCGCCAGCCGAAGCCGACGCCGCGCACCGAGGGACAGGCCGACAGGCGGGCGGCCAGGATCCGGGCCCGCTCGTCGCCCTGGTCGTCCAGCTCCAGCCGAATGCTGAGGCCCGCGCCGTCCGGCTGGGCGCTGAGGGCCCGCAGGCGCGTCTGCTGGACGTTGGCCACGCCCAGCACCCGCATCAGGGCGTCGGGCGTGTCGTCGGCGATCACCAGGAACAGCCGGCGTTTGTCCTCTTCCGCCTTCGGATCGCTCACGGCCGCACCCACTGATGCTCGACGCTGGCCGAGGTGACGCCGGGCCAGGCGGCCAGGTCCCGGGCCAGCAGGCGGGCGGCCTGGTCGCTGAGGTGGCGGACCCGCAGGGAGCCTTCGACGATCTGGCCGACCGGCTTCATCGACAGGGCGCACAGCTCGGCGCCGCTGTCGGCCAGGCCCTGGCGGACGGCTTCCAGCGCCGAGGGCGCGTCCTGGGCGGCCAGCAGCAGCTGGTGGACGGTGACGCCTTCGTGGTCGGAGTTGAAGGCGGGTGGGGAAGGCAGGTAGCTCATGGGTTCAAGGTCCTTTGGTTTCGAGGGGACCGATGACCGCACAGCAAAAACCCCGCTCCTGGTGGGAAGCGGGGCTTTGCGGATCTTGCGATCTTTCGGCTTGTTGGTCGTCTAGTCGACCGCGCGCCTGTGCTGCCCCGTTCGCACACGAACGGTTTTAATCTTGGCCTGCATCATAATGGTGCGCGCGCACGCGATCGCGACGCCGGCGGTCAGGCCGGTGGCGATCAGAACGTTCATGGCCAGCTGCGAGAGCATGATGGCGTGGAAACTCCGTGTGCGTCTACACAGGTAGCGTGGGCGTGGGGCAAGCGCAAGGCTTTGCCGCATTCAGAGGCGGTTGGTCGCACTTGGCGGCAGGTTTTCCCGCTAACGAGCACGATTGCCCAGAAACCGAACAGATCCTTGGCCCTTCTCCCCTTGCGGGAGAAGGTGGCCTCGCGGAGCGAGGTCGGATGAGGGGTATCTCAAACGCAAAACGCCTAACGAAAAAGGGACCGCACGGCCTTCGTCGGTGCGACCCCTCATCCGTCAGCCTACGGCTGCCACCTTCTCCCGCAAGGGGAGAAGGAACCTACCCCCGCAGCCTGCCGCCGGCCTTCTCGACCGCCGCGACGATCCGGGCCGACAGGGCCTCGATCTCGGCCTCGGCCAGGGTCTTGTCGCGCGGCTGGATCACCACCTCCAGGGCGACCGACTTGAAGCCCTCCGGCACGCCGGGGCCCTCATAGACGTCGAACACCCGCACGGCGGCGATCAGCGCCTTGTCGGCGCCGGCCGCGGCCTTGACCAGGTCGCCCGCCGCCTTGGCCTTGTCGGCCACGAAGGCGAAGTCGCGGGTCAGGGGCATCAGCGGCGAGGGCGTGAAGGCCGGCTTGGTCTTGACCGACTTCTTCTTCGGCTCGGGCACGGCCTCCAGGGTGATCTCGAAGCCATAGACCGGGCCGGCCACGTCCAGGGCCTTGAGCACCGCCGGATGCAGTTCGCCGAACTCGGCCAGCACCGCCTTGGGCCCCAGCTGCAGGCGGGCCGAACGCCCCGGATGCCACCAGGACGAGGCCGAGCCCTGGGCGGTCTGCAGCGAGGCGACCGGCGCGCCGATCTCCTCCAGCAGGGCCATCAGGTCGGCCTTCACCGTGAACACGTCTTCGGCCGGCGCCTTGTCCCAGCCGCGCGGCGCGCGCGGGGCCAGGATGGCGGCGATCGTGATCTTCTGGTCCTGCGGGCGGTCGCCGAAGAACACCGGGCCCACCTCGAACAGGGCGACGTCCGGGAAACCCTGGCGGGCGTTGCGGCCGGCCGCCTCGATCAGGTTGGGCAGGATCGACGGGCGCATGCAGTCCAGTTCCGAGGCGATCGGATTGGCCAGCACCAGCTCGGGCGAACCGCCGCCGAACAGGGCGGCGATCTTCTGGTTGGTGAAGCTCCAGGTCACCGCCTCGTTGTAGCCGGCGGCGGCCAGGGCGCGGCGGGCGATGCGGGCCCGGGCCTGGCGCGGGGTCAGCACGCCGCCGACCGCCCGCGCCGTTTCCGGCAGCGGGGTGGAGGGCAGGGCGGCGTAGCCGGCGATGCGGGCCACTTCCTCGACCAGGTCGGCCTTGCCCTGCACGTCGCGGCGGAAGGTCGGCGGGGTGACGCAGACCAGGCTCTCGGCGTGGGTGGCGAAGTCGGCGGTCGAGACGTCGGTCGGCGGCGACAGGGTGAAGCCCAGGTCCGTCAGGATCTTCAGCGTGCGCTCCGGCGCGATGGCCAGGCCCGACAGGGCCTCGACATAGGCCGGGTCGAACAGGATCGGACCCGGCGCGGCCGGGGCCTCGCCGGCGACCACGATCTCCGAGGCCTCGCCGCCGCACAGTTCCAGGATCAGCCGGGTCGCCAGCTCCAGGCCGGGGACCAGCGAGCCGGTGTCGACCGTGCGGGCGAACCGGTACTGGGCGTCGCTGTTGATGCCTGTCGTGCGGCCGGTCTGGGCGGTGCGGATCGGGTCGAACCAGGCGCTTTCCAGGAAGACGTCGACGGTGTCGTCGGAGCAGCCGGTGCTCTCGCCGCCCATCACCCCGCCCAGGCCGATCGGCCGGTTGCCGTCGGCGTCGGCGATCACGCTCATTTCCGGGCTGATGTCGTAGGTCTTGCCGTCCAGGGCGATCAGCTGCTCGTCGTGGTGCTCGGCGTGCGTGGGCTGGTCGCCGGGGGTGACCTCGGCCTTGCCGCGACCCAGGCGCGCCTCGATCACGGTCCCGACCAGCTTGGCCGCGTCATAGACGTGCAGCGGGCGGGCGCGGTCGTAGGTGATCAGGTTGGTGATGTCGACCAGGGTGTTGATCGGGCGCAGGCCGATGGCCTTGAGCCGGTCCGCCAGCCACTTGGGCGACGGGCCGTTCTTGACGCCCTTGATCAGGCGGCCGCTGAACACCGGGCAGGCGTCGCCGTCGACCTTGACGCTGATCGGGCAGGGGAAGGTCCCCGGCACGGGGGCGATCGACAGGTCCTTCAGCGTCCCGACGCCGGCCGCGGCCAGGTCGCGGGCGATGCCGGCCACGCCCAGCCAGTCGGGGCGGTTGGGGGTGACTTCGAAGTCGATCACGGCTTCCAGGCCCAGGGCCTGGGCGGCGGGCGTTCCGACGGCCAGGTCGCCCGACAGTTCCAGGATGCCCTCGGAGCCGTCGTCGGCCTCCAGCTCGGAGCCCGAGCACAGCATGCCGTTGGAGACCACGCCGCGCACCGGCTTCTCGACCAGGGTCACGCCCAGGCCGGGCACATAGGCGCCGATCGGGGCGTAGACGGTGGTCAGGCCCGGGCGGGCGTTGGGCGCGCCGCAGACGATCTCCTTGCGGCCGTCGACGGTGTCGACCTGGCAGACGCGGAGACGATCAGCGTTGGGATGCTGCACGGCCTCGACGATCTTGGCCACGGTGAAGGCGGCCAGCTTCGAGGCCGGATCGGTGACGTGCTCGACCTCGAGGCCGGCCATGGTCATGGCGGCGACGACTTCGGTGGCGGAGGCCTCGGTGTCGAGGTGATCCTTGAGCCAGGAGAGGGTGAATTTCATCTACTTGATTTCCAGAGCCAGCAACTGATCGAGGAATTGGCTGGGTCCGGTGAAGCCCAGGCCGAAGAACTCGCAGTTGATGAATTGGCAGTCCTCGACAGGGATCGTGCCGATGACCGAGGTCGGGCTGGCCGGCCGCAGCACCAGGTTGCGCACGTCGCCGCCGTTGGGGCCGAAGTTGGTGGCGTCGAAATTGACGTTGTCCAGAACCAGCATCACCGCCGGACCCTCGATCCGGCAGTTGCGGAAGGTGCGGCCCGTGATCGTCCGCGCGCCCGAGGCGAAGGTGGCGCGGTACAGGTCGTACAGCGACAGGTCGACGCTCTCGAACACCTTGGCCAGGGCGTCGGTCGGGATGCGGCCCGGACGGCCGCCGCGTTGGAAGCTCTGGGTCATCAGCTGAGGCCCGATGCGGCGTTCGGCGCGGCGAACGCCGAGAAGCCGTAGTGGTCCAGCCAGCGGCCGTCCGAGCTGAACATGTCGCGCAGGTCGGGCATGCCGTATTTCAGCATCCCGAGCCGATCGACGCCCATGCCGAAGGCGAAGCCCTGATACTCGTCCGGATCGATGCCGCAGGCGCGCAGGACGTTGGGGTGAACCATGCCGCAGCCCAGGATCTCCAGCCAGCTGGTCCCTTGGCCGATCCTGATCTCGCCGCCCGAGCGGTCGCACTGCACGTCCATCTCGGCCGACGGCTCGGTGAACGGGAAGTGGTGCGGCCGGAACTGGGTGGTCACCGCGTCGGTCTCGAAGAACCGGGCGATGAAGGTCTCCAGGGTCCATTTCAGGTGGCCCATGTGGATTCCCTTGTCGATCACCAGGCCCTCGACCTGGTGGAACATCGGCGTGTGGGTGGCGTCGCTGTCGCAGCGATAGGTGCGGCCGGGCGCGATGATCCGGATCGGCGGCTTCTGCGACACCATGGTCCGCACTTGAACGGGGCTGGTGTGGGTGCGCAGCAGCATGCGCTCGCCCGACTCCTTCGGGTTGAAGAAGAAGGTGTCGTGCATCTCGCGGGCCGGGTGCTTCTCGGGGAAGTTCAGGGCCGTGAAGTTGTGGAAGTCGTCCTCGATGTCCGGACCTTCGGCGACCGCGAAGCCCATCTCGGCGAAGATGGCGATCATCTCGTCCATGGTCTGCATGGTCGGATGGACGCCGCCCTTGCGGCGGCGCGGGGCGGGCAGGGTCAGGTCCAGGGTCTCGCTGGCCAGGCGCGCGTCGAGGGCGGCGGCTTCCAGCGCGGCCTTCCTGTCGTTCAGCGCCGCCTGGGCGCGGTCGCGCAGGAGGTTGATCGCCGCGCCGCGCTCCTTGCGCTCGTCGGGGCTCATCGCGCCCAGGGTCTTGAGCAGGCCCGAGATCGAGCCGGTCTTGCCCAGGGCGGCGACGCGCACGGCGTCCAGGGCGGCGAGATCGCCGGCGGCGGCGACTTGCGCCAGCACGTCGGCTTCGAGAGTGGTGAGATCGGTCATGACGGGGTTCCGTCTAGAGGATTTGGGGCGGGGGTGCGAGACCCCCTCAGTCGCTTCGCGACAGCTCCCCCAGAGGGGGAGCATCCGTCGCGCTAGATCCTCCCCCGTTGGGGGAGGTGGCCCGAAGGGCCGGAGGGGGTTTTTCGCCGCACGACGCGCAGCAAAAAGCCCTCCGGCTCGCGCCGGAGGGCTCTTCAGATCGCAATCGGGACGGACCCGATGGAAGACCTTAAGCGGCCAGGGCGGCGCGGACCTTGTCGGCGATGGCCTTGAACGCGACCGGGTCGTTGCCCGCGATGTCCGAGAGGACCTTGCGGTCGATCACGATACCCGCCACGTCCAGGCCGTGGATAAACTGCGAGTAGGTGAAACCCTCGACGCGAGCGCCGGCGTTGATGCGTTGGATCCACAGCGAGCGGAAGGCGCGCTTGCGCACCTTGCGGTCGCGGTACGCGTACTGGCCGGCCTTGTCGACGGCGGCCTTGGCGGTGCGGATGGTGTTCTTGCGGCGGCCGTAGAAGCCCTTCGCCTGTTCAAGAACCTTCTTGTGCTTGGCGTGGGCGGTGACGCCACGTTTAACGCGAGCCATGTGTCAGCGCTCCTCTTAAAGGCCGTAGGGCAGGTACGAACGGATGGTCTTGGCGTCAGCCTCGCTCATCACCTTCGTTCCGCGGTTTTGGCGGATGTACTTGCCGTTGTGGCCGATCAGACGGTGGCGCTTGCCGGCGACGCCGGCTTTCAGCTTGCCCGTGGCGGTGATCTTGAAGCGCTTCTTAGCGCCCGACTTCGTCTTCAACTTAGGCATTTCGCGTCGGAGCCTTCCGGCCCCGTCCTCTTGAGATAGCATGACGAACCGCCATGGCATGCCAAACTGGCCAGGCGGTTCCGGAAAGGCGGGGTTAGTACGGGAAAGGGGCGGAGAAGGCAAGCGCCGTCTCCGCGCTCCGATGGCGGAGCAATCCAGCTAGGTCGGCGGGTTGTTCTTCTCGAGGAAGGCGATCAGCGTCGCCAGCATCTGCTGCCGCGTGGCTTCCCGCGACAAGAAGTGATCCTCCTCGCGGAGAGTGACGAACTCCACAGGCTTGCCCGCCTTTTCCAGGGCCGCGCGCATGGCGGTGCTCTGGCTGTACTGCACGCGTGTGTCGTCCTTGCCATGGATCAGCAGCACTGGGCCGTCGGCCTGGGCGGCGTGGCGGGCGGGCGAACGCGCGTCCAGTTTGGGGTCCGAGATCGAGGCGACGCCGAACCAGCGCTTGCGATAGCGCACGATCGTGCTCTCCTCGCCGTTGCGCAGGGTGTCGAACTTGATCAGCTCGGACACGTCGCTGATGCCTGCCACCGAGGCCGCGCAACGGTAGACGCCCTTGTCCAGCGTGATGCCGGCCAGGGCTGCGTAGCCACCGTAGCTGCCGCCGACGATGCATACGCGCTTGGGGTCGACGAGGCCCTTGCTGGCCAGGAAGCGTACGCCGTCCGACAGGTCGGTCTGCATCTTGCCGCCCCACTCGCCGTCGCCCGCGCGAATGAAGCTCTCGCCGTAGCCGGTCGAGCCACGAAAGTTAGGCTGCAGCACCGCGTAGCCGCGCGAGGCCATGGCTTGGGACCACCAGTCGAAGGCGGCCTCGTCGCGCGCCTCGGGGCCGCCGTGTGGGAAGACAATTAGCGGAAGGTCCTTGGCGGCCCTGCCTTGGGGCAGGGTGAGGTAGGCGTGGATCAGCAGGCCGTCGGCGGCCTTGTAGGTTATCGCCCGCACCTCGGCGACATCGGCGCCGGTCAGGCCCGGATAGGCCGCGCCGACCTTGCTGAGCTTCTTGGCGTTCATGTCGAGCAGGTAGTAGCCGCCCGGCTCGCCGGTGCCCTCCGCATAGAACACGATCTTCGAATAGTCGGCGGTATGCGACGACAGGGTCAGCTGGCGGCCTGGAAAGACGCCCGTGATCATGCCCCACGCCGCGGCTAGTCGCGGCTCGTCGAACGCGTACTGCTTGTAGCCGGCTTCGGTGACGCGACCGATGACGTGGTTGGCGTTGTCATAGATCATCTCAAAGGGTTCGTTCGGGCCATAGACCTCGCCCAGCTTGCCGGTGGCGATGTCGATGTTGGCCAGTCGGTAGTCCTTGGATTGGCCGTCGAAGATGGACATCACCACCGACTTCTCGTCGAGCGACAGGCCCAGCATCGAGGGGCCGTCGATCGGCGCGGTGGCGGCGTAGGCCTCGACCCACTTGCCATCCTTGCGCAACTCCATGGTCCAGCGAGAATTGTCGCGGTGGTAACGCGTGCGCGCCACCACCGTCGCGTCGGTCTTGAACAGATATTCGGTCGTGTCGATGTCGCCCATCTGCACCATCGCCGCGATGCCGGTGTCCGGATCGATGCGGTAGAGGTCGAAACGCCCGGCCTGCCAGGAATTGGTCTGCTCGCCCGCATAGAGCTGGGCGAACACCGTCGGCTTGCCGCCGACCACGCCGCCCACCGGATTGGAGCTGAGAATGTTCTGGACGGTCTCATACGCCTTCTTAGGCAATTGGACCGAGGCGCCAGTCTTGATGTTGATGCTCGTGGCCTGGAACATTTCGCCAACCCAGGTCTGGTTCTCGACCGAGCCGGTGCGCGAGACCAAGGCCACTACGTGTCCAGGATCAGCCCACATCACTCCGCGCATCTTGACCTTGCCGAAGTCGACGGACTGCACCTCTCCGCCGTTCAGCGGCTGGATGATGACCCGGCTGGCTCCGCCGTCATGGGCGATATAGGCTAGGTTGGCGCCGTCGCTCGAGATTTCGACGTCCGAGATCGCCGGCAGGCGGCCGTAGGCTTCGAGCGGCCCGGCCAGGGCCGTGGCCGACGAAACCAGCGCCGTCAAGGCGACGCCGGCGAACAACTTCAACATGCAGAACCCCCAACTCAACGTGCAAGGATTAGCGACGCACGGTGAAGCTGTCGAGGGTCACGCGGCGGCATTGACCCGGCTTTCGATCGTCCAGGCGAAGGCGATCGCCGGCAGCATCAGCACCGCGCCCAGCCAGTAGGGACCGCCGATCGCCAGGCCGAACAACGGCCCGGCCAGCATCGGTCCGGCCATTCGGGCCAGCGAGCCGGCGGCCATGTTCAGGCCCAGCATGGCGCCCTGCTTGTCGGACGGGGTGGCGCGCGAGATCAGGGCGGCCACGCAGGGGAAGACCAGCGACTGGCCGAACGCGGTGCAGCCCACGACCAACGGCACGAAGGCCGGGGTGGGGACGAGCGGCGTCAGGCTCAGGCTGACGGCGATGATCGCCAGGCCGGCGGTCAGCACCCTGGCCTCGCCGAACCGCCGCGCCAGCCGGCCGGTGATCAGGCCCTGGCCGACCGAGGCGATGATCCCGATCACCGCGAAGCACAGGCCCACCTGCCTGGGACCCCAGTCGAACCGGGCCTGGGTCCACAGGCCGAACACCGATTCCATGCCGGCGAAGGCGGCGGTGGAGATCAGGGTCACCAGCAGCACCCGCGACAGCACCGGATGGCCGGCCGCGGCGGCCAGGTGATCGCGCCGGCGCTCCACGGGGGCGTCCTTGTGGCTGGGCGCGCGGCTCTCGACCACGAACAGGAAGACGCCCAGGGCGGCGACGGCGGCCAGGGCGGCGGCGGCCAGCAACGGGATCTGGAAGGCCAGGCGCCCGGTGTCGGAATGGCCGAAGGCCTTGGCCAGGCCCGGCAGCAGACCGCCCAGGGTGGGGCCGACCACGAAGCCCATGCCGAACGCCGCGCCCAGCAGGCCCATGCGGCTGGCGCGCTTCTCCGGCGGGGTGACGTCGGCCATGTAGCCCTGGATCGTCGAGATGTTGCCGCTGCCGAAGCCGCTGGCCAGGCGGATGGCGAAGGCCCAGGCGATGTTGGGGGCGAAGGCCAGGGCCACGTAGGACAGGGTGTTGGCCAGGATGGTGACGATCAGCACCGGCCGGCGGCCGATGCGGTCGCTGAGGCGTCCCCAGAACGGCTCGGCGATGAACTGCCCCAGCGAATAGGCCGAGAACATCGCCGTCACCTGCCAGGGGCCGGCGTTCAGCGACTTGGCGTAGAAGGGCAGGAGCGGGATGACCAGGCCGAAGCCCACCAGGTTGATGAACACCACCAGCAGCAGGACATAGAGCGCGCGCGGACTGGCGTCCGGCGTCTTCACGGCGGTCGGGGCGGGCGGAGCGGTCGGCGTAGTCATCAGGCGGCGCGGTTTACGCCTCATCGCCCGCCGTGGCGACCGCTATCTGAAATTTCAGGCGGCGATCCTCCGAGTCGGTCCCCTCAGTTCGGCGGGTTGTTCTTCTCCAGGAAGCCGACCACGGAGGTCAGCATCTGCAGGCGGGTGGCGCCGCGCGACAGCCAGTGGTCCTCGCTGGGCAGGGTGACCAGCTCGACCGGCTTGCCGGCCTTCTTCATGGCGCTGGCCATGATCGTGCTCTGGACATAGGGCACGACGGTGTCGTCCTTGCCGTGGATCAGCAGCAGGGGGATCTCGACCTTGTCGGCGAGTTTGGCCGGCGAAATCGCGGCCAGGTCGGGGTCCTTGAGGCCGTCGGCCCCCATGAACCGCAGCCAGTAACGCAAGGTCGAGTTGTTGCTGGATTCGAAGCGGCTGTTGCTGTCGACCAGCATCCGCTTCAGGTCGGCGGGCCCGGCTACCGAGGCGGCGCAGCGATAGACGCCGCGGTCCATCGTCGCGCCCGCCAGGGCGGCGTAGCCGCCATAGCTGGCGCCGACGATGCAGACGCGCTTGGGATCGATCGTCCCCTGCTTGGCCAGGAAGCGCACACCGTCCGACAGGTCGGTCTGCATGGCCTTGCCCCATTGGCCGAAGCCGGCCTGGACGAACTTCCAGCCAAAGCCTTCCGAGCCTCGGAAATTGGGTTGCAGCACCGCATAGCCGCGCGAGGCCAGGGCCTGGCTCCACCAGTCGAAGCCCAGGGTGTCGCGGCCTTCCGGACCGCCGTGCGGCAGGACCACCAACGGCAGGTCCTTGGCCGCCCTGCCACGCGGCAAGGTCAGGTAGCCGGTGATCTCCAGGCCGTCGGCCGCCTTGTACTTGATCGGCTTGACCTCCGACACGCCCTCGGGCGTCAGGTCCTTGTAGACTTCGGCGAGGAAGCGGGCGCTCTTGGCGTCGAGATCGACCAGGGCGTAGGCGGGGCCCATGGTCGGGGAATCGACCTGGACCACCACTTTGCGCCGGTCGTCGGACCACGAGATCAGGGAAACCTGATCGCCGGCGAAGGCCTTGACCACGGCGTTCCAACTGGCCTGGGCCTTGGCGTCGAAGAAGGTGTAGCGGCGCTCGTCCCCCACCAGGCTGAAACCGCCCACCAGGCGGGAGCCGTCCGGCGCGTGAATCAGGCTGTCATAGGTGTCGCTGTCGGGCACGACGGCATGGCTGCCGTCGAGGGCGTATTCATGCAGCACAGTCTTGTCGGTGTCTTCGCCGTCGTTCATCCAGACCAGCACGGTCTTGCCGTCGCGGCCGATGCCGCTGAGCCCGCGGGAGCCCATCTTGGAGATGGTCTTCTCCGCCGTGATCCAGCCCTTGGCGGTCTTGATCCTGAGGCTCCAGGCGCCCTGCTTCTGGTCGTAGAGCGACTGGGCCAGCGGCTGCCCCTCGGGCGAGACCAGCCAGTCGTCGGTGTCGTCGCTTCCGCCGCTGTCCAGCATCCGGGTGACGCCGGTCTTAAGGTTGACCTTGTAGAGCGTGTTCCAGCCGCGATTGTCGTTGAAATGCACGCCCTCGACAAAGGCGTAGGGCGCGCCGTCGATAAACCGGACGTCCGGCGTCTCGAGGATCACGTTCATCGCGTTTTCCTGGTTGGCCATCAGCGCGGTTTGCTTGTGGGTGACCAGATTGTAGTCGAACCCCATCAGGTATTCGCGTTTCGGCCCGGCCAGACCAAACACCTCGGCCGCCATCGAGGTGGTGACGAGCACATGCTCGGACCCCGCCCATTGCAGGGCGCGCAGCTTCTTGTCGCCGAAGTTCAGGGCGGCCAGCGCCTTGCCGCCTTCCACCGCCTCGCGGATCACCATCATCCGCTTCTCGCCGTCGGTGACGGAAATGGCCAGAAGCTTGCCGTCGGGCGAGATTTCCACCTGTTCCAGGTTCGGCAGGCCGCCATAGACCGAAAGCGCTGGGATCGCCGTCGACGCGGCGCTGGCGCAAACGGCCGCGGTCATGACGAAACCGGCCGTCGCGGCGGCCAACCCACTCTTCAACACGCGTAGATCCCCCAAACTCCGCGTAAATTAGCAAAGCTCGCCTTACTGTCGAGCTTGTTTCGCATCGTCCGGTTGCGCGAGGGGGCAAGAAAAACGCCCCGGCCTTGCGGGCCGGGGCGTCTCGAAAAGCTTGGCGGAAGCGCCGATCCTCTAGCGCGGGGCCAGGATCATGATCATCTGGCGGCCTTCCATGCGCGGCTCGTACTCGACCTTGGCCACTTCTTCGAAGTCGGCCTTGACCTTGAGCAGCAGCTTCATGCCCAGTTCGGGGTGCGCCATTTCCCGGCCGCGGAAGCGCAGGGTCACCTTGACCTTGTCGCCTTCCTCGAAGAACCGGTGCATCGACTTGGCCTTCACGTCGTAGTCGTGAATGTCGATGTTGGGACGCAGCTTGATTTCCTTGAGCTCGACGATCTTCTGCCGCTTGCGAGCCTCGTTCTTCTTCTTCTGCTCCTGGAACTTGAACTTGCCGTAGTCCAGGATCTTGCAGACCGGAGGGTTCGCGTTCGGCACGATCTCGACCAGGTCCAGGCCAGCTTCCTCTGCCGCTTCGAGGGCGGCGGAAATCGGCATCTCGCCTTGCTTCTCGCCGTTCTGGTCGATCAGCAGGACGCGGGGGACCCGAATGTCTTCGTTGATACGCGGACCATCCTTGACGGGCGGCGTTTGCATAGGACGGCGAATAGGGCGGCTCCGGTGTTGTTCAAGGGCTTTTTGCCGCCGGACCTGATGATCCGGAGGCGTATCGTTGAATGAGTTCGCGCGGAGTCCGGGGGACGCCGCGTTCGCAAGTGATATATGACGAAGGAGTCCCGCGCTATCAAGGCGCATGCGTGTCCAAGGCCCGCCTTTTAAGGCGTTGGGCGCGCCGACAAGGGATCCGGGGAGCGAAACGCCGGGGTCGGGCCGACCTTCCCCTCCAGCCGCGACCCGTTTTACCTCTCCATGAGCACGCCGCCCTCCGCCGCCCGCCATACCCCGATCGAGGACGTCCACGCCCTGCTGATCGGCTCCAGCTTCATCGCCGTGGGCCTGACCCTGCTGAAGGCCGCCGGCCTGACCACGGGCGGGATGGCGGGGGTGGCGCTGATCCTCTCCTACCTGACCCACTGGCCGGTCGGGGTGCTGTTCTTCCTGCTGAACATACCGTTCTACGTGCTGGCCCAGCGCGCCCTGGGCTGGGTGTTCACCGGCAAGACCCTGGTCACCAACCTGCTGCTGGCCGGCCTGGCCCTGGGCCTGCCGGCCTGGCTGAAGATCACCACGGTCGATCCGCTGTTCGCCGCGATCTTCGGCGGCACGATCATCGGCATGGGCATCCTGGCCCTGGCGCGGCACAAGTCCAGCGTCGGCGGGATCGGGGTCTTGGCCCTGTGGCTCCACGAGAAGCGTGGGATCAGCGCCGGCAAGGTGCAGATGGCGTCCGACTGCCTGATCGTCGCCGCGGCCTTCGCGGTGATCAGTTGGGACAAGCTGCTGCTGTCGATCCTCTCGGCCGTGGCGCTGAGCGCGGTGATCATCGCCTACCACAAGCCGGGGCGGTACGAGGGGTATTGAGTAGGTCCTCCCCACCGGGGAGAGCTATCGCCTATGCCTCAAAACGATTGTCATCCCGGACGAGCGCGCAGCGCGAAGATCCGGGACCGGGGCGTGAGCTCAGAGCTTCCGGCGGTCCCGGATCGGCGCCCGGCTTCGCCGAGCTTGTCCGGGATGACAGATCTTTTCAGAGCAAATCCATAGGCGATAGCCCTGCCCACGGAGGAGGATTTATCAGTGCGGCAGCAGCGAGATCGCCGCGCTGGCCACGGTGCTGACCGGCAGGGCCTTCAGGTCCGGCGAGCGGATCACCGTCACGTGGCCGCGCGGGCCGCACAGCGCGGGATCCGAGGCGTCGGAGAACAGGGCGATGGTCGGGGCTCCGGCGGCGGCCAGCAGGTGGGTCGGGCCGGTGTCGTTGCCGACGGCCAGGGCCGCCTTGGCGCCCAGCACGGCCAGCTGGGCGAAGTCGGTGCGGCCGGTCAGGTCGCGGGCCTGGCTCACGGCCTTCTGGATCTGGCGGGCCATGGCGCTTTCCTGCGGGCCGCCGATGACCACGATGTCCAGCCCCCGCGCCTTGAGCAGGGCCGCCAGCTGGGCGTAGCTTTCCGTCGGCCAGCGCTTCTCGGGCCGGTGGGCCGAGCCGCCCGGCACCAGCAGCACGTAGGGACGCGGGGCCGGGGCGCCCGCCACGGGGCGCGGCTCCTTGGTCCGGCGCAGGATCCAGGACAGGTCCGGGGCCGGGGCGCCGCCCGGCTCGGTCGGGGCGTCGGGCCAGATGCCCGCCTGCTTCAGCTGGTCGGCCTGCCGTTCCAGGGTGTGCATGTGGTAGCGGGCCTTGCCGCGCTGGGGCAGGGCGCAGCCCGCCGCGATGCCCGACCATTGCGGCGGGAACGGCCGCAGGGCCTGGAAGTACCAGTTGGTGCGGCTGTTGGTCTGCAGGTCGTAGACGCGGTCGTAGCGGGCCTCGCGCAGGCGCCCCAGCATCGCGGTCAGGTCGCCGAAGTCGCTGGGCCGGCCGTCGGTCTCGACGCTGTTGAAGTAGGGCGACAGCTTGGCCAGGGCCTCGAAGGGCGGGGTGGTGAGCAACGTGATCTTGGCGCGCGGATGGGCTTCGCGGATCTTCTTCATCGCCGCCAGGGCCAGAACGAAATCGCCGAGGGCGCCCAGCTTGATGACCAGGACCTTCTTGATTTCCTTGCTCAACTCTTCGTCTCCAGAACGCGTGCGTAGACCTTGAGCGTTGCTTCGACCATCGCGTCAACCGAATACAGTTTCCGGGCGCGCGCGCGGGCGGCCATGCCCATGGCCTGGCGCCGGGCGGCCCCCGACTCGCAGGCGTTGGACAGGGCGGCGGCCCAGGCCTCGACGTCGCCCGGGGCGACCAGCCAGCCGGTCTCGCCGTCGACCACCGTCTCGCGCGCCGCGCCGTGGTTGGCGGCCATCACCGGCTTGCCCATCACCTGCGGCTCGACCGCCGTGCGGCCGAAGGCCTCGGGCTCCAGCGAGGGGGCGATGGCCAGGTCAGCCACCAGATAGGCGGCCGGCATGTCGTCGCAATGGCCCACCAGCCGGACGCTGTCCTGCAGCCCGGCCTGGGCGATCATGTGCTCCAGCTCGGCGCGATAGGCCTTGCGCCCCTGGTCGTCGCCGACCAACAGCAGCAGGACGCGGGTGTCGGAGACCGCCTTCAGCCGCGCCATGGCCTCGATGACCAGGGCCTGGCCCTTCCAGCGGGTCAGGCGGCCGGCCAGCAGCACCTTCAGCCGGCGGTCCTCGGCCTGGACGCCCCAGGCCTCGCGCAGCGCCCTGACCCGCTCGGCCGAGACCAGGCCCGGCTCGAAGCGGGTCAGGTCGACGCCGCGCGGGATGGCCACCACGCGATCGGCGGGGATGCCGTGCTCGGCGATCACATGGGCGCGGGTATATTCCGAATTGGCGATCACCAGGTCGCCCTTGGTCATCACCGCGTTGTACCAGCGCTTGAGGTTGGACTTGGCGTTGTAGACCCCGTGATAGGTGGCCACGAACGGCACCTTGGTCGCATGGGCGGCCCACAGGGCGCTGAAGGCCGGGGCGCGCGAGCGGGCGTGGACCAGGGTTACCTTCTCGCGGCGGATCAGGTCGATCATCCGCGCGGCGTTGCCCAGCATGATCAGCGGGTTCTTCGACTGGGCCGGCATCTGGGCCAGGCGGCCGCCGTCGGCCTCCAGCCGCGCGGCCATGCGCCCGCCCTTGGTGGCGACCAGGGCCCTGCCGCCCTGGGCGATCACGCCGTGGGCCACGTCGATGGTCGTCTGCTCGGCGCCGCCGGTTTCCAGTTCCGGAGTCACCTGTAAAAGCGTGAAATCTTCGGGGAGGATGGACACGCGGCGCCCTAACGAGGTTTGAGGGGTCGTAGTTACCGAAACGAACAAGGCCGCGCCATGACCGATTCCCTTCAGCACCTCGTTCGCGACGACAATCTGCGGTTGGCGTACCGCGAGATTACCGGAAACCGTCCCACGGTTGTATGGCTCGGCGGATTCCACTCGGATATGACCGGAACCAAGGCCCAGGTCCTGGCCGACCAGGCCCGGGCGACCGGCGGCGGCTACCTGCGCTTCGACTATTTCGGCCACGGCGAGTCGGACGGCGCCTTCGAGGACGGCACGATCACCCGCTGGCGCGAGGACGCCCTGGCGGTGATCGACACGCTGACCGAAGGGCCCCTGGTTCTGGTGGGCTCGTCGATGGGCGGCTGGCTGGCTTGCCTGGCCGCGATCGCGCGCCCCGACCGGGTCAAGGCCCTGGTGCTGGTCGCCCCCGCGCCGGACTTCACCGAGAAGCTGATGGCCCCCGAACTGTCCGAAGAGGCCAGGGCGGCGATCGCTCGCGACGGCCGCTGGATCCGGCCGTCCGAGTACGACGACGGCGGCTATCCGATCACCCGCGACCTGCTGGAGGACGGGGCGCGGTGGTCGATCCTGCCGGGACCCGTGCCCATCGACGTTCCGGTGCGGGTGCTGCAGGGCGGGGCGGATCCGGACGTGCCCTGGACCCACGCCCTGGAGCTGGCCAACGGCCTGACCTCGGACGACGTGGTCTTCACCCTGGTCAAGGACGGCGACCACCGGCTGTCGCGGCCCCAGGACCTGGAGCGGCTGGTCGCGGCGGTGGCCGAGGCGCGGTCGCTGGTCGAACTGGACGGGGAGGGCGACCTGGTCTCCCGCCGTCTGGCCCGCGCCGCCCGCCTGCGCGGCGCCCCGAACCTGGAGGCGCTGGCGCCGGCGCCGTGGGCGAGCGCGGAGGAGGAATGAGGTTAGCCGCCGGCAGCCCTGTCGATTTCATCGACCATCAACCGATAGTCGCCGTTGTACGCCGCCTGGGAGGCCGCCAGCCAGCCCTCGGGCGACAGCCGCGCAAGCTCAAGCGGATGACCGGCCTGCCGCGCCAATCCGTCGAGGTACTGCAATTGAGTTCGACCGTTGCCGTCCCGAAACGGGTGCACGTAGTTCAAGTCGCCGATGATGACGCCCGCCGCCTGGGCGAAGTTCCATCGAGTCAAGCCGCGTAGAAAGTCCGCCGCTACGAGTCTGTGGTGGATATCGGCCATGCCGATCGCGATGAAGCGCCGAAACTGGAACTGATGGCCGTCCTTGGCGATCTCGACGGTCCGGACTTCTCCAGCCCAGTCATAGATATCCTGGAACAGGTGACGGTGTATGGCGCGCAGATGCGCCAAGTCGAACAAGCCCGAGGGCGGTCCCTCGGCGATGCGTTGCGTCACCAAGCGTCGCTCGACTTGCGCCAATCGATGGGTGTCTAAAATGCCAAGTTTATTTCTGAGCACCGGGTGGAAGGAGTGGAGGTAAGGGTCTCGTCCGTTCACTCGGCCGGTAGCGGCGCCACCGCCGCGAGGATGTAAGCTAGGCGCCGGTCGTGCGACCAGGCTTCGCGCTCGAACATCTCGAACATCGCGATGTCATCGCTCGACAGCGGGTTGCCCTCGATCTCCTGCAACCGCATGGCGCCCAGCCGACGCTGGCGAGCTTGATCCACGTCATTTGCTGACAGTCGGGCCTTCATGTCGCCAGCATAGCTGAAAGGGCAAGGCCGCGCACCTATCCCCCCGCCGCCAGGATCGCCGCCAGCCCCTCGCGATAGGTCGGATATTTCGGCCGCCAGCCCAGCTCGGCCTTGGCCAGGGCGTTCGAGACGCGCTTGTTCTCGGCGTAGAAGCGGCGGGTGGCGGGCGACAGGCCCAGCTCGTTGAACGGCAGGTCGGGCGGCACCGGGACGCCCAGCAGGCTGGCGGCGTGCTCCATCACGTCCTGGGGCGGGGCCGGCTCGTCGTCGACCAGGTTGTAGACGCCGCCGGCCCGGGGGCGGTCCAGCGAGGCCAGCAGGCCCGAGACGATGTCCTCCAGGTGGATGCGGCTGAACACCTGGCCCGGCTTGACGATGCGGCGCCCCTCGCCGGCCCGCAGACGGTCCAGGGCGCTGCGGCCGGGGCCGTAGATGCCGGGCAGGCGGAAGGTGGTCACCGTCAGGCCCATGCCGCGCCCGACCTGGCGCCAGTCGCGCTCGGCCCCGACGCGGCGCGCGCCCTCGACCGACTGGGCCTTCAGGGGCGAGCTCTCGAACACCCAGCGCCCCTCGAAGTCGCCGTAGACGCCGGTGGTCGACAGGTAGCCGATCCAGTCGGGGAAGGCCTGGGCGGCCGCCAGGGCGGGAATCGTCGCCTCCAGGCCGGGACAGCCCTCGGCGGTGGGCGGGGCGGTGACCAGCACGGCGTTGACGCCGGTCAGGGCGGTCGTCATGGCGGCGCGGTCGTCGGCGTCGACGGGCTCGATCCTCTGGGCGCGCAGCTGGGCCGCGCGCTCGGCGTCGCGCGCCGTCGCCGCGACGCTCCAGCCCCGGGCCATCAGCGCCTCGGCGAAGGCCTGGCCGACATAGCCCAATCCGAACACGAACAGACGCAAGACGCTCAAGTCCCCCGAAACGAACGGCGATTGACGGGCAAAACGATCGTTCGCGCAACCCCCTCCGGCCCTTCGGGCCACCTCCCCCAGAGGGGGAGGATCTACGCCGTGCGGGCTGCTCCCCCTCTGGGGGAGCTGTCGCGAAGCGACTGAGGGGGTTTCATCCCCAACAACCCCGCTTTGACCGCTTGCCAACCGCAAGGCGCTCTGCCATAAGCCGCCTCCTCGTCGCGGGGCGCTGTTTCAGCCCTCGCCG
>NZ_JBWKPX010000014.1:0-29987 GCF_059418465.1 Caulobacter sp. GW821-FHT09A05 | reverse complement strand
ATGCGGGCGTAGCTCAGTGGTAGAGCACAACCTTGCCAAGGTTGGGGTCGAGAGTTCGAATCTCTTCGCCCGCTCCATTCTCCGGTCTTCCGGCGGTGGAACGAGACCCGAAATATCCCGGATGCGGGCGTAGCTCAGTGGTAGAGCACAACCTTGCCAAGGTTGGGGTCGAGAGTTCGAATCTCTTCGCCCGCTCCAATTTTCCTTCCAGAATTTGAAGCGTGACGCATCCGGTGGGCGCCTGATAGGCCTATGGAACCCGTTGCGCGGGGCCGCCGTTGCGGATCGGTGATCACCTGCGTGACAGGGTGACGGGCTGGGGTGCTGGACCATGACTGGATACGATCTTCGAGGCGCGCGCGCCGGCCGCCTGGCGGCGACCGCGATGGCGGTGGTGCTGGCCCTGGCCGGCGTGGCCCAGGCCCAGACCCGGCCCAAGCCCGACTATCCCACAAAGAAGCCCGCCACCTCGGCCCCGACGCCCGAGCCGGCGCCCGAGAAGAAGGATGACGGCAAGCCCGAGGGCGAGGAGTCCGGCTGGTCCCAGGCCCGCAAGAAGTCGGTCGAGATCGGCACCCAGCCGGCCCGCGACGTCGGCGTCATGAAGCGGCAGATTCCGCCGATCCTGATCACGGCCCAGGAGGATCCCTACAGCCTCACGGGCCTGAAGACCTGCAAGCAGCTGGCCGCCGAGGTCACCCGCCTCAACGAGGTGCTGGGGCCCGACTATGTGGTCGGCAACGAGCTGAAGGAGAACCGCGCCGGCAAGCTGGCCGAGGCCGGCGGCAAGACGGTGATCAACACCATCATCCCGTTCCGCAGCATCGTGCGCGAGCTGACGGGCGCGGCCCCGGCCGATCGCCGCATGAACGCCGCGGTCGACGCCGGCCTGGCGCGGCGCGGCTTCCTGCGCGGGGTCCACGCCAAGCAGAAGTGCCGGACGACGTTCTAGGGGCGGCCTTCCAGCCCAGCCTTCTAGCCGGGGGCGATTCCTGATCTAACCTTCGCGGTGAACCGGCGGGGGAGTTTCCTGATGTCCAAGCGCGTCCTTCTGGGCCTCGCCATCGCCCTGGCCCTGAACGGCGCCGCCGTGGCCGCGACGCCGAAGGCCGACGCCGCGGACCGCCTGGCCCAGGCGGTCAAGGCCTACGAGGCTTCCGGCGCCGGCGAGGACGACGGCGAGGGCGGGGCCGACGACGCCTCGCGCTTCCGGTTCCCGCCGGTCGGGCCCAAGGCCGACGCCGACCGCAAGGCCCTGCTGACCTCGGCCCGCCAGTCCCTGGACGGCGTCGACCTGTCCGCCCTGACGACGAACGAGCGCCTGACCCGCGCCATCCTGAAATGGAGCCTGGACGAGCGGCTGGAGGGCCTGTCGTTCGACGAGGGGCGCATGCCGTTCAGCACCGACGGCGGCTTCGACGTCATCCTGCTGTACCGCGCCAACGGCATGCGGCTGAAGTCCGAGGCCGAGGCCCGGCAATGGATCGCCCTGCTGGCCCAGGCGCCGGACTGGTACGCCGCCAACATCGCCAATGCCCGGCGCGGCGTGGCGACCGGCTTCGTCCAGGCCGTCCCGACCGCCCAGGCGGTGCTGGACCGGGCCCGCCGCGCGGCCGCCACGCCCCTGGCCGACGAGCCGCTGCTGGCCCCGCTGCGCAACCTGCCGGCCGCCATCCCCGCCGACCGCAAGGCCGCCCTGCTGGCCGAGGGGACCAGGGTGGTGACCGACAAGGTCGCGCCGGCCCGCGCCGGCTTCGTGACCTTCATGGAGACCGAATACGTCCCGCACGCCGCCAGGAGCCTGGCCGTGTCGGACCTGCCCGACGGCGCGCGCTACTACGCCTTCCTGGTGCGCCGCCACACCACCACGACCCTGACCGCCGACCAGGTCCACGCCCTGGGCCTGTCGGAGGTCGCCCGCATCCGCGCGCGGATGGAGGTCGTGATGAGGCAGGCCGGCTTCCAGGGCGACCTGCCGGCCTTCATCGCCTATCTGCGCAAGGACCCGCGCTTCTACGCCACCAGCCGCCAGCAGCTTCTGGAAAAGGCCAGCGAGATCGCCAAGCGGGCCGACGACCAGCTGCCGGCTCATTTCGGGACCCTGCCGCGCCTGACCTACGGCGTGCGGCCGGTGCCGGCCAGCATCGAGCAGGGCTACACCACCGGCCGCTATTTCGGCGGCGACCCCAAGACCGGCCGGGCCGGCGGGCTGATGATCAACACCTCGGCCCTCGACCAGCGACCGCTGTACGAGCTGCCGGCCCTGGTGCTGCACGAGGGCGCGCCCGGCCACCACATCCAGACCGCCCTGGCCCAGGAGCAGACCGGCGTCCCGGACTTCCGCAAGACGATCTATTTCAACGCCTATGGCGAGGGCTGGGGCCTCTATTCCGAATGGCTGGGCGAGGAGATGGGGCTCTATCGCGATCCCTACGAGCTGTTCGGCCGGCTGTCCTACGAGATGTGGCGCGCCTGCCGGCTGGTGGCCGACACCGGGATCCACGCCAAGCACTGGACGCTGGACCAGGCCAAGGCCTGCTTCCTCGACAACACCGCCCTGTCGCCGACCAATATCGACGTCGAGGTGGCCCGCTACGTCTCCTGGCCCGGCCAGGCCCTGGCCTACAAGGTGGGCGAGCTGAAGATCCTGGAGCTGCGCCATCGCGCCGAGGCGGCGCTGGGCGACCGGTTCGACGAGCGGGCCTTCCACGACGCGGTGCTGCTGAACGGCTCGCTGCCCCTGGCGGTGCTGGAGGCGAAGATCGACGCTTGGATCGCGGCGCGGAAGAAGGCCTAGGGCGCGTTGGGCGAAAGTGTGAGCGGTTTCGCCCGCTAAACGCGCTCTAAATGTCTGAAATCTGGAGCCTGTTCATCGGGATCAGATGATTCCATCTGATCCCGACAGGCTCTAGGTGGCCAAGGCCACGGCCCAGGCCGCGAATGCTTTCCAGGCCGGGGTGCGCCAGACGAAGATCGGCCCGACCGTGGTGGCCAGCACCAGCACGCCGCCCAGCAGGGTCACGGGGTGGGCCCTGCGCTGGGAGACCGCGTCCCAGACGAGCAGGGCGACCACGTAGAGGTTCGGCAGGACCAGGATGGCCAGCATTGTCGGCAGGAACGTCATCCGACCGAACGCCGCCGAGATCATCGTCGCCATGCCCAGCACCATCAGCCGCTTGTGCGCGCCGGAATAGCGGCGCAGGGCCAGGGCGGCCGAGAACAGCACGCCGAATCCGACCACGCTGAGCAGCGGGATGGCCAGCCAGGACAGCGGGTCGAGCGGCGTCCCCGTGCGTCGGGCGACCTGCTGCAGCGCCGTCAGCGCTCCGATCACGATCATCAGGGGGACCAGCACCAGGCCGCCGGTCCCCAGCGCCATGTGAAGGTCGCGGCGGTCGGCGGCGATCAGGCCGACCTGCACCATGAACAACAGCACCCAGACGCTGAACAGCGCGCCGTGGAAGTGCACCATCAGGCTGGCTTGGGCCATGGCCGGCGAGCCGTTGATCGGCGCCAGGTAATACCGGGGGGCGAAGCCGATCAGCACGGACAGGAACATGCTGGCGGCGATCAGAAGGAAAAAGAGCCGTTCGCCGCCCAGACCTCGCGCTCTGGGCGAGGCTAGGCGGACGGGGGTGTCGATAGGCATGGAAACGGCTCCTTGGCGATATGCGGGATGAGCCGGGATCGCAGCGGAGCCGTTCGTCCGACAGGATGCGGACCTGATGATTGGCTGATGAAGCGCCGATCAAACCCAGGTAAGACTGGGCTTCGACGCCGTCGGGGGCGGTCGCCGTTTCAGAGAGCACCGTGAGGGACAACGAGCCGATCATCTTGGCCCATGCGCCCGAGTTCAGTCTTGGCGCGGTCGTGGTTCGTCCGGCGCTGCGCCAGGTATCGGCGGCCGATGGCCGCGAGGAGATCCTCGAACCGCGGGTCATGCAGGTGCTGGTCGCCTTGGCGCGGGCGGACGGAGCGATCGTCACCCGCGACGATCTGACCCTGACCTGCTGGGACGGGCGCGTGGTCGGCGAGGACGCCATCAATCGCGTGATCTCGCGCCTGCGCCGCCTGGCCGAGGGGACCGGGCGCGACGCCTTTCGCATCGAGACGATCACCAAGGTCGGCTATCGCCTGCTGATCGTGGGAGAAGCCGCCGCGCCGCCGCCGCCGGGTCCGCTGGGCGTCGTCGCGGACCAACGACCAACGCTCCGCCCGGATCGTCGCGCGGTGATGGTCGGCGGCGGCGTGGCCGTGACGGTCGGCCTCGGCGCTGGCCTCGTCCTGACACGGCGTTGGCTGGGCGTGGCGTCCGACCGGCCGCCATCCGACATCGCGCCGCTGCTCGACCAGGCAAGCATCGCCATGCAGCAGGGCACCGCCGAGGGCAGCGACCAGGCGATCGGCCTGCTACGACGGGCGATCGAGATCCGGCCGGATCATGCCGACGCCTGGGGCATGCTGGCCGTCTGCTACGCCGTCGCGTCCCAGGTGCGAGCGCCGCAGTTCGAGGCCGACCTGCGGGCCCGGTCTGGCGAGGCCATGCGGCGGGCGGAGGAACTGCAGCGCGACAACGTCTCGGCCCGCGTGGCCGAGGCCTTGCTGATCCCGCGCATGGGCAGGTGGGCCCAGGTCGAGCGCGCGCTGCGCGGCGTGATGGACGGCCGACCGCGGAACGCCGTCCTGCTGGGCTTCCTGGCCGACCTGATGGGCGCGGTGGGGCGGTGGCGGGAGGCCTCGGGAATACTGGACGAGGTCCTGGCCCAGAGCCCGCCATCGCCGGGGCTGGTGCATACCCATGTGCAGGCGCTGTGGTCGGCCGGCCGGCGGGAGGAAGCCGATCGCGCCATGGCTCGGGCCTTCGCGCTCTATCCCAGCCACTTCGCGGTCTGGTTCACCCGGTTTCACCTGCTGCTCTATACCGGACGCGCCCAGGAGGCCCTGGCCCACAACCAGATGGTCGAGGGCCGTCCCGCCGCGATCCCCGAAGCTAATTTCCGGATGAACGAGGTGGTCACTCGCGCGATGATGACGCCGACTCCCGCGAGCGTCGATGCGGCGCTGGACCTCGTCGTCGACGCCGCCCGCCAGGGCTCCGGTCACGCCGAGAACGCCATCCAGTACGCCGCCGCCCTGGGACGGCCGGACGTCGCCTTTCAGGTCTGCGACGCCTATTTCTTCGGTCAGGGCTTCACCGTCGCCGATGTGCGGTTTTCGCCGACCCAACGGGTCTATACACGCCGCGACAACCGCCGGACCCACTTCCTGTTCCACCCCTCGACCGCGTCCCTGCGGGCCGATCCCCGGTTCGACGTCCTGACGCAGCGCCTGGGGTTGGAGCAGTACTGGCGAGAAATGGCCGTTCGTCCGGACTATCGGCGAGCCTGATCCAGGCGGGGACGGCGGTTCTGGATGCCGCCCGCGAAACCCCCTATCACCGCCGCAAACGAGGAGACCCCGTCACATGGCCACCATCACCGTCCTGGGCGAATGCATGGTCGAGCTGTCGCCTGAGGGCGAGGGGCTGCATCGGATGGGGTTCGCCGGCGACACCTTCAACACCGCCGTCTACCTGGCGCGGCTGGGCGACGCGGTCGCCTACTGCACGGCCCTGGGCAAGGGCGACCCGTTCAGCGACGGGGCCCTGGCCGCCATGCGCCGCGAGGGGCTGGACACCCGCCTGGTGCGCGAGGCCGAGAACCGCCTGCCGGGCCTCTACGCCATCGTGCTGGACGAGACCGGCGAGCGGAAGTTCCACTACTGGCGCGAGCGGGCCCCGATCCGCGACCTGTTCTCCCAGCACACCGCCGACCAGCTGATCGCCGCGGCCAAGGCCAGCGACCTGGTTTACCTGTCCGGCGTCACCCTGGCGGTGATCGGCGACATCGGCCGGGCGCGGCTGAAGGACATCCTCGCCTATGTCCATTCCCTGGGCGTGGCCGTGGCCCTGGACTTCAACTACCGCCCGGCCCTGTGGCCCTCGCCGGAAGCGGCCCGCGAGGCGCTGGACGGCGTCGTGCCCGCGTGCCGCTACGTGTCGCTGAGCAGCGAGGACAGCCGGCCGCTGTACGGTCGCGAGGCCGAGGATCTGGCCGCCGAATGGGCCGCCCCAGAAACCGGGTTTGGGGCCGAGGTGGTGGCGCGCGACGAGAGCCACGCGGTCAATGTCCACACGCCGCAAGGGCGGGTCGTCACCCCGGCGCCAGCCCGGGTCAAGGCCCTGGACACCACCGGCGCGGGCGACAGCTTCAACGCCGCCTACCTGTCCTCGCGCCTGGCCGGCCTGCCGATCGAGACCGCCGTCTCGCGCGGCCACGACCTGGCCGCGGCGGTGGTCACGTGCAAGGGCGCGATCATCCCGCCGGCCTCGATGCCCGTTTGGTCGCGGGGATAGAGAGTGGTCGGGCTCAACGCAATCAAAGGTTTATATTCCTACTAGACGCGCGTAATAGGAAAGTTATCCTCACCTCCGGAATATCGACCTAGACTCTGGGTCGAGGGCGTCACGGGGACGCCGTTCGCAGGGGGAAGCCGATGCTGGCTCAAGCTCTCGAGGATCTGTGGGCGATCTCGCCCGACCCGCGCCGCGACCGGTTGACGGCCGCGTTCATCACCCACGCCGTGGCCTTGGCCACGGGAGTCTCGCCGACCGACATCGCCTCGGCCAAGCGCACCAGCAAGGCGGCGGCGCGGGCCCGGCAGATCGCCATCTACCTGGCGCACGTCAATTTCAACTGGCCGCTGATCCGGGTGGCCTTCGCCTTCAACCGCGACCGCACCACCTGCGGCCATGCCTGCCACCGCATCGAGGACATGCGCGAGAACGCCGACTTCGACGCGCGGATGAGCGTGCTGGAGGCGTGCATCAAGCAGGCGCCTGACCCGATCCCGGAACTGACCGAACTGGGGGGCGACCGATGAGCGGCGTGTTCGAGCGGGCGCTGGAGGCCGAGCACCTGGCCGCCCGCGCCGAGCGGCTGCTGCGGCGGCCAGGGGCGCTGATCGAGGTCAAGGGCCTGGGCTATGTGGTCCGGTTCGGGCCGCGGCGGCGGGCCATGCTGACCGTGGACGAGGCCGCCTTCCGCGTCCTGGCCCGCGACGGGGCCCTGGCCTCGCGCCGCGAGGGCGGCTGGCGGCTGGTCAAGCCGCTGGCGCCGCCGGCCCCGCCGCCGGGCCGTCCGGGCGTGATCGAGGGCGAGCGGGTGGTGATCGAGGGCAGCCGCGAGCACGTGGTGCTCAAGGCCAATCTGGGCGAGTCGCCCCTGGCCTGGCTGGCCCGGCGCGGCGGCCTGGAGGACGTGGAGGTCATGGCGGGCGAGCGGCTGCGGGAAGACTTCCAGAAGGCCGGCACGGTCGGCCGCCTGACCATGAACTGGGACGCCCAGCCGCGCGGCGAGGGCGGCGGCCAGGGCCTGGAGCCGGCCTTGCGGGCCAGGGCGGCCAAGGACCGGATCGCCGCGGCCCTGGCGGCGGCAGGGCCCGGCCTGCGGGAAATCCTGGAGCGGGTGTGCCTGGCCGAGACGGCCCTGCAGGTCGCCGAGCGCGAACTGGGCCTGCCGAGGCGGGCGGGCAAGACAGTGCTGAAGCTGGCGCTGCAGCGGCTGGCGATGCACTACCGGATGGTCTAGCGGCGCCCAGTACCATCGTCCCTCCCCCCTTGTGGCAGGGGAATCGCATATGCCTCAAAACGGTTGTCATCCCGGACGAGCGCGCAGCGCGAAGATCCGGGACCGGGGCGTGAACTCAGAGCTTGCGGCGGTCCCGGATCGGCGCTCGGCTTGGCCGAGCTTGTCCGGGATGACAGATTTTTTCAGAGCAAATCCATATGCGATAGCCTTGCCCTTGTGGGGAGGGTGGCCTCCGAAGGAGGTCGGGTGGGGGATCGGTGCAGGGAGGTCCATGCGGCAGGCCCCACCCACCAGCTTCGCTGGTCCCCCCTCCCCATAAAGGGGAGGGAAAAGCCAGAAATTGAAACGCTCTGGCTCGGGCCTAGTGCTTCAGCATCTGCTTGATGTCGCGCATCTGGTCGTGGCCGGACTTCACCGAGGTCCAGGCCTTCTCGATCGCCGCGCGGGTCTGGGGCTCGACGTCGGTGTCCCGCAGGGCCTTTTCGAACTTGGCCTTGATGTAGTCCTCGCCGGCCTCGACCTCGTTGACGACGGCGTCGTCGCCCTTGGTCAGGCTGTCCTTCAGGTTGACGAAGGCGCGGTGGGCGGCGGCCAGGATGGTGCCGTCGTCCTTGGCCTCGCCGCCCAGGCGGCGGACCTCGTCCTGCAGCTCCGAAGCCACCGAGCGACGCTCCTGGGCGCGCTGGGTGAACAGGGTCTTGAAGCGGGCGCCGTCGGCGTCCTTGGCGGCTTCGGCATAGCCGTCGGCGCTGTCGATGGTGGTCTCGACCAGGCTGTTGACGAGCTTGATGTGGTCTTCGTTGGTGTGGGTCATGGAGGTTCTCCGAGAAAGAGGGATCGGGTAACGCGGGGTCGCGGCGAAAGGTTCGAAGCGGCGCTTCAGCGCGCCAGTTTCGAGCCGAAGAAGCTCCAGGCGGTGGTCGCGGCGGCGATGGCCGGGGCGCGGGTGCGGCGGTTGATCAGCAGCACGGCCACCGCGCCGACGCCGAGCACGGCCAGGGCGAGGGGCACCTTCTTGCCGGCCAGGGTGATCTTGCCCTCGGCGTCGGGCTTGAGGACGTAGTCGGCCGGCGCGGCGGCGGCGTAGGGATCGGCGGGGGCCTTGTGGAACAGGCCCGAGACCTTGTCGGACAGGCTGGACAGCAGGCCCTGCCGGGCTTGGGCGGGCGTGCCGTAGGAAGCGTCGTAGGCGGCCATGGGAAGGCTCCTTGAAGAAGGGGAGCCTCGATAACGCGGGGGCGGCGGCGTTGATCCCGCCGCCCCCGCGCCTCTCGCGCGCCGGAGCGCCTAGCGCAGGCCGCCGGAGGTGACGATGATCTCGCCCGTCACCCAGCCGGCGTCGGCCGAGGCCAGGAACACCGCGACGGGCGTGATGTCGCCCGGCTGGCCCATGCGGCCCAGCGGGGTCTGCGCCACCAGGCCGGCCTCGAACTCCGTGCCGATGATGCCCATGGCGTGCACGCCCTCGGTCTCGACGGCGCCGGGATTGATGGCGTTGACGCGGATCTTGCGCGGCCCCAGCTCCTTGGCCAGCACCCGGGTGATCGCGTCCACCGACGCCTTGGTGGCGGTATAGATCGAGGTTTCCGGCATGTTCAGCGAGGTCACGCCCGAGCTGATGTTGATCACGCTGCCACCGTCGGGGCCGAAGTGGCGGGCGGCCTCCTGGGTGGCCAGCAGCAGGCCCAGGACGTTGATGTTGAACTGGCGGTGGAACTCGTCGGCGGTCACCGCGTCCAGCGCGGCGAACTGGTAGACGCCGGCGTTGTTGACGAGGATGTCGAGCGTCCCGAAGGCCGCCTTGGCCTCGGCGAACAGCCGCGTGACGTCGGCCTGCTGGGACACGTCGCCCTGGACGGCGATCGCCTTGCCGCCGCCGGCGACGATCTCGGCCACGACCTTGTCGGCCCCTTCGCGGCTGGACGCGTAGTTGACCACCACCGCGGCGCCCTCGCGCGCCAGACCCTTGGCGATGTCGGCGCCGATCCCCTTGGACGCGCCGGTCACGACGGCGGTCTTACCTGAAAGCTTGCTCATCGAATTGTCTCCATGCCGCCTCGTGGCGACACTTCGATAGTTAGATGATCATCGAAATGATTCAAGGCGCGGGCCCCGACGAAAAAACGCGGGCGGCTTCAGATTTCGGCGAGCTGAGCCAGATAGGCGTTCAGGACGTCGCGCTGAAGGATCAGGAAGGCGAACTTGCCTTCGCGGAAAATGCGGATCAGGCCCGCGCCCTCCAGTTCCTTCATGTGGTGCGACAGGGTGGCGGCGGTGATGGGAAGCGTCTGGGCGATGCAGCCGCAGGGCGTCGGATCGTTGCTGGCGCCGATCTCCCTGAGGATCTGCAGGCGACGCGGCTCGGCCAGGGCCTTGGCGATCAGGGCGGTCTGCCGTTCGGACAGGGTGACGGCCGTTGCGGTCATATCCGACATATGACGACGGCTCGGCCCGGGCGCAATGTCACGCTCTGGGTTCCGTGGACCATCAGGCGTTTGGCGTCGAGGCCGCGCCCTCGTCCTTCGACAGGCTCAGGATGAGGGCTACTGGTAAGGCGGTTGAGTAGAATTCCTCATCCTGAGCTTGTCGAAGGACGAGGAATTCGGCCCAAGACCATCAACTGTCCACAGGCCTAAGGCTCGCGCGGCGGCATCACCGCCCCGACGTGGGCGATGCCCAGTTCCCTGGCGCGGGCCGCCTGTTTCTGCCGCTCGGCGTAGCGGGCCTTGGCCGCGTCGTCGCGGGCCTCAAAGCAGGCGGGGCAGGAGACGCCCTCGACATAGCGCTCCGAGGCGCGGTCCTCGGGACCGACGGGCATACGGCAGCCGCGGCAGAGGGCGTGGGTGCCGGGCGCCAGGCCGTGGCCGACCGCCACCCGCTCGTCGAAGACGAAGCATTCGCCCCGCCACAGGCTCTGCGCGGCCGGCGTGGTCTCCAGATAGTTCAGGATCCCGCCCTTCAGGTGGAAGACCTCCTCGACGCCTTCGCTCTTCAGGAAGGCCGTCGACTTCTCGCAGCGGATGCCGCCGGTGCAGAACATCGCCACCTTGGGCGGCGGGGCGGCCGGGTCCCAGGTCTGGCGGAAGGCGCGGAACCAGGCGGGGAAGTCGCTGAAGCTGGCGGTCTTCGGGTCGATCGCGCCGTCGAACGTGCCGATCGCCGCCTCGTAGGCGTTGCGGGTGTCGATTACCACCACGTCGCCCTGGGCGATCAGGGCGTTCCAGTCGGCGGGCTCGACATAGGTCCCGGCGTTGCTGGCCGGATCGAGGTCGCCGGCCCCGAGGGTGACGATCTCGCGCTTGATCCGCACCTTCATGCGGTGGAAGGGCAGGGTCTCGGCGTCGGCGAACTTCAGTTCCAGCGTGTCGCAGCCGGGCAGGGCGCGGATGTGGTCCAGCACCTGGTCGATGGCCTGGGGCGTCCCGGCGATCGTGCCGTTGATCCCCTCGCGGGCCAGCAGCAGCGTGCCCTTGACGCCCAGGCCGCAGCACAACTTCGACAGCGGCCGCATGAGGGTCAGCGGGTCGGCGAAGGTCGTGAAGCGATAGAGGGCGGCGACGCGGAAGCTCATGGTTGGGCTGATAGGCGCTGTGGCCCAAGTTCTCAAGAAAGGCTTCTCAAGCGGTGCTGGAACTATCGCCTGGGCAGGGCGGTTACACCCGCATGAGCATCCTGATCGTCATCGTCGTCGCCCTCGTGCTGCTTGGACTGGCGCTCTACGCGGTCCAGCGCAGCCCCATTCCCTCGCCGGTCAACTGGCTGTTGCAACTGGTGCTGATCGTGATCGCGATCTGGTTCATCGGCACGCGGGCGGGGTTCTTCTGATCCGAGGTCGAGGCGTCGCATGGCCGCCCCCCGGGGCGGCATGGCGCCTAGCTGATCTTGAACGTCGACGCGCCGAACAGGACGCCCCGATCGACAGGGGCCGCCAGATGACGCAAGCCGATTGGCAAGTCAGCAAAACCAAGGCCAACGGATGGAGACGCGACAAGCTCGTAGGCGCCGATGGAGGCGGCCAGGGTCCTATGGACATCCGTCCAGTCGTAGACGAACAGGCCCCGCTCGCTCAGCGCCTTGAAGCTCTGAGGATCGGGAACCTGAACGTGAACCGACGCCGCGCCGATTGAAGGCAAGGCGAGAAGCGCACGCTCGACGCCGAGAACATCCTCATCGTCGTTGGTTAGAACTTGCGCCGGAATCGGACCACATCCCCCGGTGATCATCGCGGCTAGCCGGCCGGTTTCATCTACGGCGAGCCACGCCAAGTCGACGTCATTCGGATATTCCATGGCGCCAAGCTAGCTGGCCAGCGCCGCCGCGTCCCGCTGGATCCGCGCCACCATCGCCTTGAGCCCGTTCGAGCGCTGCGACGACAGCGCCTCCGACAGGCCCAGCCGCGCCATGGCCGCCGCGGCGTCGAAGTCGACGATGTCCCGGGCCGGCCGTCCCGAATAGAGCCGCAGCAGGATGGCGATCAGGCCGCTGACGATGTGGGCGTCGCTGTCGCCGCGGAAGCGGATGGTGCCGTCGGCCTGGGGCTCGGTCACCAGCCACACCTGGCTGGCGCAGCCGCGCACCTTGTTGGCGTCGGAATGCTCGGCCTGCGTCAGCGGCGCCAGGTCCTTGCCCAGCTCGATCACATAGCGATAGCGCTCTTCCCAGTCGCCGAGCAGTTCGAACTCGTCGGCCAGTTCGTCGAGGGCGGCGTCGATGGGGCGTTGCATGGCGCGGACTTAAAGCGCGACGGCCGAAAGTGGAAGCCGGTTTCGGCGGCCTTCGCGGGCCAAGGATAAATGGTGCGGCGACGCCGGACGGAAAAGACCCCTTAGGGCCGCGCCCGCGCCATCGACAGGCGCGCCGTCGCTTCCGGCAGGGTGACGATGGCGGTGAAGCCGTGGCCGAGGGTGGATTTCAGCCTCAGGCTTCCGGCCATCGCCCGGGCCAGCAGGTCGACGATCGGCAGGCCCAGGCCCGCGCCCTCGGACGAGCGGGTCAAGGTGGCGCCGCCCTGCTCGAACGGGCGGATCAGCCGGGGCAGGTCGGCCGGGTCGGCGCCTTCGCCGTGGTCGCGGATCTCGATCTCGACCTGGCCGCCGCCGACCTGCCGGGCCTCGACCACCACCAGCCCGCCCTGCGGCGAGTGGGTGAGGGCGTTCTGCAGCAGGTTGGTCAGGATGGTGCGCAGGCCCCGGCCGTCGGCCCGCAGGCTGGGCAGGGTCCCGGCCTCGGGAGCCACGATGCTGACGCCGCGCGCGGTCGCCTCGCCGCGCAGCTGCAGGATCACGTCCTCGACGGCGTCGTCCAGGTTCTCCTCGCCCAGGTCCAGGTCGGTGACGTGGCCTTCCAGGCGGGCGATCTCGACGATCTGGTTGACCAGGCGCAGCAGTTTCAGGCCGCTCTCGTGCACCAGGGCGGCGTATTCCTTGTACTGCGGCGCGCCCAGGGGGCCGTACAGCTCGCAGGACAGGATCTCCGAAAAGCCGATCACCGCGTTCAGCGGCGTGCGCAGCTCGTGGCTGACCATGCGCAGGAACGAGCGCTTCTGGTCGTCCAGCGCCTGCTTGCGGCGGACGCGCGCCGCCGCCCGCCGGAAGGCGGTGGTCTGCGACATCAGGCCGGTATCGGCGCCGGCGCCTTCGCGCGGCGTCTCGGCATGGCCCGACGCATCGGTGATCGCCGGTGGCGACATCAGGAACTCCCGGACCTTCTGTCCGTAACTTCGATGGGCCAGGATGAACCAAGGCGCTTACGAATCCGTTTCCGTCCACAAGAAGCTCTGGCGTTAACGATCGCCCGCCGATTGTGCGGCCTTGGGGGAGAGGGCTCCCGGCGTTAAGCTTTGACGACGAAGACTCACCGGAAGGGATTCTCTCGGCCTTGGCCATCGACGGCGCCCCGTTCCAGACCGGCCCCAGGCCGGATCAGGCCCAGCTTTCGGGGAAGACCTCGACGGGGGCCTTCGGCGCGGCGCATCTGTGGCGGCTGGGCTGGCTGGCGACGGTGATCTTCGCGACCGGCGCGGCCGCCTTCACGCCCGGCGTCGTCGGCCTGCCGGTCTGGCTGGCCCTGGCGGCCGGCGCGCTTCCGGCCCTGGCCGCCCTGGCGGTGGGCGACCGACGCGACGAGCGCCTGCAATCCCTGATCCTGGTCCTGTGGGCCACCTGCGGCGCGGGCGCGGCGGTGGTGACCGGCGGCGTCTCGGGCGCGATGAGCGCCTGGATCCTGGCCCCCGTGGCGGCCGCCTCGACCCTGTCTTCCCCGCGGCGCCTGGCCGAGGGCGCCAGCCTGGCCCTGATCGGCGGCGCGGTGGCGGCCCTGACCCAGCTGTCGGGCCTGGCGCCGCCCACGCCCACCGGGCCGTTGGCCTTCATCCTGGGCTTCCTGTCGGTGGCGACCGTCGGGGTGGGGCTGGCCTCGGGCCTGATCCTCACCCACCGGTGGGCCGACGCGCGCGACAATCGCCATGTCGGCGAGCTGAACACGCTCCAGACCCTGGTCGACGGCGCGCCGCAGCTGCTGCTGGTGATCGCCAGCGACGGGCGGATCAGGACCGTGCGCGGGGCCGCGCCACGCGGTGTTGGGACCGTCAGGCTGGTCGGCGACGGCCTGGCCTCGGCGGCCATGGCCAGCGACCGCCAGAAGGTCAGCGCCGCCCTGGCGACCGCCCTCGACGCCGGCGAGGCCAGCGTCGCCTTCGCCCCGCTGCTGGACCCGACCCGCACCGTGCGCCTGGACTTGCGCCAGGTCTCGCCCGACCTGCTGGTGGGGGTGATGCGCGACGCCACGCTGGACCAGGCCCGCGAGACCGCCCTGTGCCAGGCCCGCGCCGAGGCCGAGGGCCTGGCCGCCGGCCGCGCCCGCTTCCTGGCCAATATGAGCCACGAGCTGCGCACGCCGCTGAACGCCATCATGGGCTTCTCCGACATCATGCGCGCCCGGATGTTCGGCCCCCTGACCGATCGCTACGGCGAATACGCCGAGCTGATCCACGAAAGCGGCGGCCACCTGCTGGACCTGATCAACGACGTGCTGGACATGTCGAAGATCGAGGCCGAGCGCTTCGAGCTGCAGCGCGGCGAGTTCGACGCCCGCGAGGCGGTGACGGCGGCCATGCGCCTGCTGCGGGTCCAGGCGGACGCCGGCGGGGTGCAGCTGCGCGGCGTCCTGCCGCCGGCCGAGCTGGAGGTCGACGCCGACCGACGGGCGCTGAAGCAGATCGTGCTGAACCTGGTCTCCAACGCCCTGAAGTTCACCCCGCGCGGCGGCCAGGTGACGGTGACGGCGGACGGCCATGACGGCGAGTTCGAGCTGGTGGTCGCCGACACCGGGGTCGGCATTTCTCCCGAGGACCTGGAACGCCTGGGCCGTCCCTACGAGCAGGCCGGCGGCGTGGACCAGCGCGCCAGGGGCACGGGGCTGGGCCTGTCGCTGGTCCGGGCCTTCGCCCGGCTGCACGGCGGCGAGATGACCATCGAAAGCCGCCTGGGCGCGGGCACCAGCGTCTCGGTGCGCATGCCGGTGCTGCTGCGGGCCGCGCGCCCGGCCATGGAGGCGCCGCTGCTGGAACCGGCGCCCGAACCGCCGGAAGAGCCGGAACTGGGCCCCAACGTCGTGAAGTTCGCGCCGCCGCGGTAGGCGGCTTGAGCACCTGCCCCCTACGGGTCGCTTCGCGACCGTCTTCCCCCATAGGGGGAAGAGCCTAGCGCGTGAGGCTCCGCCCCCTATGGGGGCGGACAGACCGCGAAGCGGTCAGGTGGGGGCAAGCGTTAGCCGCCCAGTCCCTACCGCAGGAACGCCCGTCCCGCCGCGAAATCCCCGACCTCCACATAGGCCCGGCGCACCACGTCCACGCCGTTGCGGCTGGTGAACACGAATTCGAGGGTCGCGGCCTCGCGCGGGTCCAGGCGGCTCATGGCGTCGGCGGCCTCGCGGGGGAAGCGGAACGACAGGCCCGTCTTGGCGCCGGTCGGCAGCAGGGTGACGGGCGCCATGTCGCGGGTCTCGGCCGCGAACACCCGGCTGGCGTTGCGCGGCGCGGCGTTGGCGGCCAGGCCCTTGGCGTTGCGGCTGTTCAGGTACGGGCCCTGGGTGCGCAGGGTGTCGCGCAGGACCAGCCGCGCCGCGTAGGGCTGGGCGTCGTCGGCGAAGGTCGCCACGGCCAGCATGTCGTTGGACCGGCCCGACAGGCCGAACACCAGGCGGTCGCGCCCGAAGGCGGCCGGCTGCGACAGGCGCCAGACCGGGATGGTGGCCGAGATCGAGCGGTCGGCCTGCCAGGTCGCGCGGTCGCCCGGATAGGTCGTCCGCAGCATGGTCGCATAGCCGTCGAAGGCCTGGCGCACCCGGCCGGCGGCGGTCTGCAGGTCCCTGGAGCCGCACGCCGCGGCGCCGGCCTTGGCCCGGGCCCGCTGTTCCACCGCCTGGACCTGGACCTCGCTGACGCCCGAACGCAGGGTCGCGCCGCGCGCCTGGGCGCGGGCGGCGTCCAGGGCCGAGCCCACGGCGGGCTTGAACAGCCGGCAGCGCGCGTCGGCCGAGGTCATCAGCGTGCGTTCGTAGAGCTGGTCGGCGGCGGTGGCGGCATGGGCCTGGCCCGACGCGCCGATCCCGACGGTCGCGACGAAAATCCCTAGCCACCGCGCCGTCACGACCCATAGAGCCTTTTCCCTTCGAACATCGTTCGAAGGGGACAAAAAGGCTCTACAGTAAGAATCCGAGCGCGCGCTGGCGCGCTTGGGGGTCTTTCTTGACGTCATGATCTCGTATTCTGCGAGAGCGGTTTCAGCCGGCAGCCTTAGGGCGCCGAGGTTGCGGTTCGGTTAGCGATGCTTCTTTCGACGGATATCTGGGTCGGTGCGCTGATCCGCCGCGCGGAACTGGGCGGGGCCTTCGCCACGGTGGCCCGCAAGGGCGATCCGCGCGCCGGAGCCGTGCTGGTCAAGGCCGTCGACCGCCGCGCCAACACCGCCCGGCTTTATGGCGAGGCCACGCGCGGCGACGGCGAGCGCTTCTGGATGCAGCCGGTCCGCTCCGACTTCGAGCCCGACCTGGACGCCTATGTCGAACGCGCCGCGCGGATCGACCCGGACATCTGGGTGGTCGAGATCGAGGACCGCGAGGGGCGGCATTTCCTGACCGAGCCGGTGGAGGGGGATCCGAAGTGAGGAACGGACATCGCTGAAGGCCAACCACGGTTGTCATCCCGGAAAGCGCGCAGCGCTTGTCCGGGACCCAGGGGCGGCTGCACCGCGCCGGCCCGGTCCCCTGGGTCCGGACAGCCTCTGCGAGGCTTCCGGGATGACAACTGAGGCGCATCAGCGCCTGCGGGGATAGCGTCTATTCCCGCCGGAACGTCGCCACCAGGACGTCCCGCCGCGCCGGAACGCCCGGCTCGAGCGGGTGGATCGCCGTCACCCCGTGCATCACGCGGTGGTCGTCGAGGAAGACCGCGTCGCGTGGGCGCTCCAGGGTGAAGGCGCCCAGGCGGGCGCCGTCGTTGGCGAAGATGTCGGTGACGCCGCTGGCGACGTTCCGGCGGTCGACCAGCATGACGATCACCCAGTCGACTCCGTCGCGGTGGGCGCCCTCGGGCGTGGGCAGGCCCGTCTCGCCGTCGCCGGCCTCGATGCGGAACTGGTGCAGCTCCACGTGCCAGGCCCGGGGCGGATCGTCGGTCAGGGGGTGGAAGAGGGCGAGGCCCGCGCGCAGCAGCCCTTGCGTCACCGGATGCCCGGCCACGGTGTCGAGCACGGGCGCGAACCAGCGCTGCACGCCGCCGTTCAGGCCGTTGTAGTCTCGGCTCTGGTAGTGCGGCTGATGGGGCTTGCGAACCACCCCGCCGGGCGAGGCCGAGAAGGCCGCGAAGCGCCGCCGGCGATAGCGGCCGCCGTCGGCCATGAAGCGGTCCAGGCCCAGGTCGTTCCAGCTGTCGGCGAAGGCCTCCCAGCCCGCCACGGCGCCGGGGCCCAGCAGGGCGTCGGTCTCGGTCGGGGCGACTCGGCGGAAGCCCGTGTCGCGCAGGGCCTCGGCGATGTCGCGCGCCAAGATGTCGCGCGGGGTCGTGTCGGGCGGGATCAAGCGCTGCCTCCGGCGGGAACGAGGCTTCCAGATGGGGCGGACGGGCGGTCTCGCCAAGCCGTGATCGCGTCCCGTGGGTTGTCCGGACGTCTCATTTCCCGCCCCGTTAACCGTCCTCCTAAACCGGAACGAAAGCTCGATGCGGCAGGGTGACGCACATCTCCCGACCCACCCGATTCCCGTCGCCGCCGCCAGGCCTCAGCAAGGTTCCGATGCTCTTCCTGCTCAACGACGTCGTCCTCAGCCTCGACGCGGCCGAACTGGCCCCGCCGCTCACCCGCGAGCGTTTCGCCAAGGTGTCGCTGAACTATGTCGGCAAGCTGGGCCAGGAACTCTACGCCGCCGAGCCGCTGCTGCACCACAAGGACCTGGAGAAGGCCCAGCGCCTGGCCGCCCTGATCATCGCCAAGGCGCCGGACGTCAACGCGGCCCTGTTCATCGCGCCGTCGCGCGGCTGTCTGGTCGATCAGGTGCAGGTGCGCTACGCCCAGCTGAGCCTGGAGATCATGGGGTCGCTGTTCGAGCGCCAGAAGGCCGGCGCCCTGAGCAATGTCGAAGCCGACCGCCAGGTCTGGCGGCGTCTGGCGGCCTGACCGCCGCGCCGGGACGCGTCTTGGCCTTCCTCGACGGTTCGGGCCTTGCCCCGGCGCTCGTCTAGAGGAACAGGCCGACCAGGCCGAACAGCCAGGTCAGGATCATCGCCACGATCACCAGACCGGCGAACGCGACGCCAAGGCACAGAGCGTTGCCTTGGGGGGTGCAAGCGCCGCGCTTGTGACGCGGCTCGTGGACCATAGCCATCTTTCGTTTCCTCTTTCACGGCCTTCCCTCTGACGGGGAATGGTCCGCTCAAAGGGAAGCATGACTCCAAAACCCTAGTCTGACTAGGGTCATAACGTCGCGCGTTTCGATGTATCGGTATGGTTGCGAGGTTCGATGTTTCCGCCCGGTTTGAAAGAACGGCGCCATCCATAACTTCACGGAACCGACGCATCGTCGTCGTCCAAGCGCCAACGCATCAGCCTATCTGCCCGCAGATCGTGAACAGGGCAGACATGTGATGAAACTGATGAATTCCGCGGCGTGGGCGACCCTCGTCTTGGCGATCGCCGCCCAGGCGGACATGGCCCAGGCCCGCGATGGGACTGTCCCGACTTCGGTCGCCGGCGCCGAGGTCGACCAGATCGACACCCTCGTGGTCACGGGCACCCGCCGGGTCGACCGCACGGCCTTCGAATCCACGGCGCCCGTCGACGTCGTCACCCAGGATACGCTCGCCGGCATCGTCTCCGACGAGATCATGGACAAGCTGGCGGCCACGACGCCGTCGTTCAACGTCCAGCGCCTGCCGGCCGCCGACGGCCAGGCCTTCGTGCGTCCCGCCACGCTACGCGGCCTGTCGCCGGACCAGACCCTGGTGTTGGTCAACGGCAAGCGCCGCCACCGCTCGGCGGTGCTGGGCGGCCGAGGTCAGCAAGGGGTCGACCTGGCCAGCCTGGGAACCAGCGGCGTCAGCCGCATCGAGGTGCTGCGCGACGGCGCCTCGGCCCAGTACGGCTCGGACGCCATCGCCGGCGTGATCAACGTCATCCTGTCGACCCAGACCGGCTTTTCAGGCTACGCCCAGGCCGGTCGATATTATGGGGGCGACGGCCAGAAGACCGAGATCGGCGCGCGCTACGGCCTGGCCTTCGGCCACGGCGGGGTGATCGTCGGCAGCCTCGACTATACCGACGCCGAGGCCACGTCGCGCACCCGTCAGCGCCCCGACGCCATGGCCTTCCAGGCGGCCAACCCGACGATCGCCGTGCGCAACCCCGTGCAGCGCTGGGGCCAGCCGGACCGCACCGTCTGGCGCGGGACGCTGAACGCGACCCTGCCGATCACCGACACGACCGAGGCCTACGCCTTCGCCACCTATAGCGACATGACCGGCGAGACCGACTTCAACTGGCGCAACCCGGCCACGGACACCTCGTACAGGACCAGCCCGGCCTTTCCGGGCTGGTCGCTGAGCCAGCTCTACCCGGCCGGCTTCTCGCCCAAGTTCGGCCAGGACGAGACCAACGGCGCGTTCAACGCCGGCGTCAAGGGCCAAGCCCTGGGCTTCTCCTGGGACCTGTCGGCCGGCTACGGTCGCGATGACGTCGACTATTTCCTGAAGAACAGCATCAACACCTCGTTCGGCCCGCAGTCGCCGACGACGTTCGACGACGGCTCGCTGATCCAGGAAGAAAAGACCTTGACCCTCGACGCCTCGCGCCCGCTGGCCTGGTCGTTCCTGGCCCAGCCCGCCAACCTGGCCGTCGGCCTGGAGGCGCGCCAGGAAACCTACGAGATCAAGGCGGGCGACCGCTATTCGTGGGACGTCGGCCCGGGCGCGGCCGCCGGCCTGCCCAGCGGCTCCAACGGCTTCCCCGGCTACGCGCCCAGCCAGGCCGGATCGTGGGATCAGACCAGCTATGCCGGCTATGTCGACCTGGATCTGCCGATCACCGACACATTCGACGTCGACCTCGCCGTGCGCCACGAGGACTTCTCCGAGTTCGGCGCGACCACCGACGGCAAGATCGCCGTGCGCTACGAGGTCACGCCGGATTTCGCGTTGCGCGGCGCGGTCTCGACCGGCTTCCGCGCCCCGACGCCCGGGCAGATCAACAACACCCGCACCTCGCAGGGATTGGACACCACCACGCTGAGGCTGTTCACCTCCGGCCGGTTGTCGCCGGTCAATCCGATCGCCCAGGCCCTGGGGGGCAAGCCGTTGGAGCCGGAGGAGTCCAAGAACCTGTCGTTCGGCGCCGTCTATCGCCAGGGCGGCTTCACCGGTTCGATCGACTACTACCGCATCGAGGTCGACAATCGCTTCGCCGTGTCGCCGAACTTCACGGTGACCCCGGCTCTGCGCGCCCAGCTGGTGGCGGCGGGCGTGCCCGGCGCCGACTCGCTGACCTCGGTGTCGTACTTCACCAACGCCTTCGACACCCGCACCCAGGGCGTGGACGTGGTCGGCTCCTGGAAGGGCGGCCTGTGGGGCGGCCGCGCCGGCGTCACGGCGGCCTGGAACTGGAACGACAGCAAGGTCACGCGCTACAAGCCGACCGAGGTCTCGGTGCTGGCCCGCACCAATATCGAGGACGGTTTGCCGGAAAACGCCGCCAACCTGACCTTCGACTACAGCCGTGGCCGCTACAGCGGCATGGTCCGGGCCCGCTATTCCGGCGAATGGACCGACGCCCAGGCGAACGGCGCGTCGAACCTGATCCAGAAATTCGGCGGCCGCACCCTGGTGGACCTGTCGCTCGGCGCCCAGCTCAACGACCAGTTCAAGCTCACGGTCGGGGCCGAGAACCTGTTCGACACCTATCCGGACGAAGCGACGTTCCAGGCCTCGCGCGGCCTGATCTATTCGCGCAACGCCCCCTACGACACCGACGGCGGGCTCTACTACGCCCGCCTTTCGGCGACGTTCTAGACCATCCTTCGGTCCCTGCTTCCGGGTCGGCGCGTCCGGCCCGGAAGCGGATTTCCGCTCATCGAGGCATGGCTATCAAGAGGTCGCGTCTTGCGTCGCGTCGCGGTCCCCGCCTAGGGTCGATGCAACGTAGAGGGGAGCGGTGTCGCGTGGGGGGATTGTTGAAGGGCCGCCGGGTCTTGCCGGCGCTGCTGGCCGCCGCCGTCCTCACGGCCGGATCGTCGGCCCGGGCCGAATGGCTGCGGGCCGAGAGCGACCATTTTGTGGTCTATGGCCGCAGCGAGAAGTCGGTGCGCGAATACGCCACCATGCTGGAGGACTTCGATTCCCTGCTGCGTCGCCTGCACGGCCGGCCCAGGGACGAGGTCACGCCGCGCAAGCTGCCGGTCTACCTGGTCTCGAACCTCGGCCAGCTGAAGCGCGTGCTGCCCAACGCCAGGGAGGGCATGGCCGGGGTCTATCTGTCATCCGTGCCCGAGGTCTTCGTGGTGGCCATCCGCGACGGCGGCGGCGAGCTGGACCAGAACAAGGGCGACGACACGGTGCTGCACGAATACGTGCATCACTTCATGCTGCAGTACTATCCCAGCGCCTATCCGGCCTGGCTGGTCGAGGGCTACGCCGAATACTACATGACCGCCGACCTGGCCCGCACGCGGCTGGTGGTGGGCGGGTTCAACGCGGGGCGCGCGCGCACCCTGACCAAGCCGGGCTCCTGGATCCCGATGCAGGACGTGCTGACCAAGCGGCCGATGGCGCTGAAGGAGGATCGCGATCGCTACGCCTACTACGCCCAGGCCTGGCTGCTGACCCACTACATCCTGTCCGATCCGGGCCGCCGCAAGCTGCTGTCGCCCTATCTGGACGCGGTGCGGGAGGGGCGCGACCCGGTGAAGGCGTGGCAGGAGGTCTATGGCGACGATCCCGCCGGCCTGACCCGCAAGCTTTACAACTACATGGGCCGTCCCATCCCCGCCATCGGCCTTTCGCGCACCTGGCCGGTCGATCCGCCGATGACGGTGATCCGGTTGTCGCCCAGCGCCGACGATCTGATCCTGGAGGGACAGCGCCTGAAGCTCGGCGTCGGAAAGGACGAACGGCCCGCGCTGCTGGCGCGGATGCGCGAGGCCGTCGCCTCACGGCCCAAGGATCGGTTCGGCCAGATGATCCTCGCCCGCGCCGAGACGGTCTATGGCGATCGTCCCGCCGGCGAAGCGATCCTCGACGGTTTGCTGGCCGCCGACCCCAAGGACGAGGAGGCGCTGGTGGCGCTGGGCGAGAGCAAGCTGGCCGCCTCCCGCGGCGATCCCGCGCAGAGGGCCGCCAACCTGGATCAAGCCGGCAAGCTGTTCGCCCGCGCCTTCAAGATCAATCCGGACAACCCTGAAACGCTGCACGGCTACGCCGACGCCCAGGCCCTGAAGCCCATGACCGAGAGCCTGGCCGACATCCGCGTTCGCGCCGTTGTGCTGGCGCCGCAGATCGGCCACCTGCGGCTGGACGCCGGCCGGGCCCTGATCCAGATCAAGGACCTGGGCATGGCGCGAACGATCCTGACGCCGCTGGCGACTGGTCCGCACGGCGGCTCGGAGGTGGCGGCGGCCCAGGCCATGCTCAAGAGCATCGACGCCAAGACGGGCGAGGCGACGAAGGCTTCGGCGCCGACGGAAGACGAGGCCGTGACGTCGGCAGAGGGTGACAAGGCGGCCTCGGGGAGCTAACCCCCGGGGATGAGCACCTCCCTCGCCCTCGAGGCCGCCCGCCGGCGCACCTTCGCGATCATCAGCCACCCCGACGCCGGCAAGACCACCCTGACCGAGAACCTGCTGCTGGCCGGCGGGGCGATCCGCGCCGCCGGGGCCGTGCGCGCCCGCGGCCAGGCCCGCCGCACCCAGTCCGACTGGATGAAGATCGAGCGCGAGCGCGGCATCTCGGTGTCGGCCAGCGTCATGACCTTCGACCACGACGGCCTGATGTTCAACCTGCTGGACACCCCGGGCCACGAGGACTTCTCGGAAGACACCTACCGCACCCTGACGGCCGCCGACGCGGCGATCATGGTGCTGGACGCGGCCAAGGGCATCGAGCCCCAGACCCTGAAGCTGTTCGAGGTGTGCCGCCTGCGCGACATCCCGATCATCACCTTCATCAACAAGATGGACCGCGAGGCCCAGGACCCGTTCGAGCTGCTGGACGAGGTGTCGTCGAAGCTGGCCCTCGACCCCGCGCCGCTGTACTGGCCGGCCGGCTCGGGCGGGCGGTTCAAGGGCATGCTGGACCTGCGCGGCCAGAAGTTCATCCCCTACGCCAAGAAGAGCTCGACCGACGAGGAGGGTCATCCCGACCCGGTGGCCCTGAAGTCGAACGCGGTGGTGCAGTACCTCGAGCCCGAGGAACTGGCCGAGGTGGAGGAGGGCGCCATGCTGGTCTCCGAGGCCGCCAAGCCGTTCGACGTGCAGTCGTTCCTGGAAGGCCACATGACGCCGGTGTTCTTCGGCTCGGCCCTGCGCCATTTCGGCGTCAACGAGCTGCTGGCCGGCATCGGCAGCTATGCGCCGGCCCCGCACCCGGCCAAGGTCAGCAAGGCCGGCGTCGACACCCACGTGGCGCCGGGCGACCCCGAGGTCTCGGGCTTCGTGTTCAAGGTCCAGGCCAACATGGACCCCAACCACCGCGACCGGATCGCCTTCCTGCGCCTGACCAGCGGCCGCTTCACGCGCGGCATGAAGCTGAAGGCCCAGAACACCGGCAAGGCGATGAGCGTCAACGCGCCGATCATGTTCTTCGCCTCCGACCGCGAACTGGCCGAGGACGCCTTCGCCGGCGACGTGATCGGCATCCCCAACCACGGCGTGCTGCGGGTGGGCGACAGCCTGTCGGAGACCGGGACCCTGCGCTTCGCCGGCCTGCCCAACTTCGCCCCGGAAATCCTCCGCCGCGTGCGGGTCAAGGATCCGCTGAAGGCCAAGCACCTGAAGAAGGCGCTGGAAGGCCTGGCCGAGGAGGGGGTGACCCAGCTGTTCCGGCCGATGATCGGCAGCTCCGACTTCATCGTCGGCGCCGTGGGCCAGCTGCAGTTCGAGGTCATGGCCGACCGCCTGGCCAACGAATACGCCCTGGAGTGCATCTTCGAGGCGGCCCCCTACGCCGAGGCCCGCTGGATCAGCGGCGAGCGCGCCGACGTCGAGGACTTCACCAACAAGCATCGCTCGGCCATGGCCCACGACATCGACGAACAGCCGGTGTTCCTGGGCAAGTCGTCCTGGGAGATCGGCTATGTCGCCGAGCGCTTCCCCAAGGTGCGGTTCGAGCGGACGAAGGAGCGGGGGTAGGGCGGTTCGCCAAAGCGGCGGCATGTGCTAGCCTGAGGGCATGGCCGCCAATGCTTCCCGAGACACCCGGGCCTTGATCGACAAGATCACCGGTCTGCCGAGCGAACGCCTCGCCGAGGTGGAGGATTTCGTCGATTTCCTGCGTCAGCGGGATCGCGACCAGGCCCTGACACGCGCCGCCGCCGCCGCGAGCGCCCCGGCCTTCGCGGCTGTGTGGGATAATCCCGAGGACGACGTCTACGATGCCCTCTGAGGCGGGGGTCTTGGCCTTTGGCGACATCGTCCTCGTGCCGTTCCCGTTCACCAACCAGGCCGCATCCAAACAGCGGCCGGCGGTGATCGTCTCAAGCGGGGCGTACAATCTTGAACGGCCCGATGTGGTGATGATGGCGGTCACCAGCCAACTGCGACCCTTTCAGGCATTTGGCGAGGTGTGGCTGGACGATTGGCGATCCGCCGGCCTGCTCAAGCCTTCCGCCGTCAAGCCGATCCTGGCCACTCTTGAACAGGTCATGATCATTCGGCGGTTGGGCGTCCTCGTTGACGCGGATCGAGAAAGATTGAGGAGCGCGGTCGGTCAGATCATCGGATAGGCGGTTGGAGGTCGATCGACGGAAGCCGTGACGAACACCCGACGGAACTTGGAATCTATCGCGGGGCGCGCCCGATGGCGTTCAACCGACGATAGACATTGCTGATCTCAGGGTGATCGCGCCGACGTCGAGGACTTCACCAACAAGCACCGCTCGGCCATGGCCCACGACATCGACGAACAGCCGGTGTTCCTGGGCAAGTCGTCCTGGGAGATCGGCTATGTCGCCGAGCGCTTCCCCAAGGTGCGGTTCGAGCGGACCAAGGAGCGGGGGTGACGGCGACCGCCGCCGCGTTCAGGCGGTGAAACGACGGTCCCATTGATTGCCTAGGGTGGCGGGCATAGGCTCCTCGTCACGCTAGAGGAAAGGGCTCCGCATGAAGTCGCTCGTCGTCGCCATGGCGGCGCTCTCGTTCGCCGCTCCAGCCTTCGCGCAGGAATGGCCCAAGCAGGATTGGGGGCTCCTCCAGGTCAAGCCCCTTCCGCAGTCGGCGCCGGCCAGCAGCAAGCGCGACGGCGGAGCCTATCCGCCGGAAGCCTGGATGACGGGCGGCGAGGCCGTCCGCCTCGGCGGCCCCGCCCCCGGCGCCCGCCAGACCGTCGCCGTGAACCTCAACGCGATCAATCGGGTCGGCGACAAGGTCGAGGTCCAGTACTTCGTCTGGCCGGAGGACAAGTCTGACTACACCGAGATCACGTCCCGGATCGATTGCTCGAAGACCGGCGAGCAGATCGTGCTCGCGCGACAGTACGACCGGGACTTCGCCTATGTCCGCACCAGCAACGAGGCCGTGAGGCGCACCGACGCGCGGGCTCGGGCGATCGCGACCTATGCCTGCGGCTCGCGGCGAGGCCATGGCGTCAACGGCAAGTCCCTGCCGGAAGTTGTCCAGGGCGGCTAGGCGGGGCGACCGCCTTTCGGCCGAGCATCGTGTTGGCGTCGTGCGGTGAGCGGACCTTAGGCCCATGCGGCCGATAGCAGGACGTTCGAAGGGGCCGCCATGAGTGGCGGACGTTGAAGCGCCCGCTGATCACGCGTGCTCGCGCGAAGACCCCTCTCTCTTTGAGAGAGGGAGGGGCCCGCCGCCGAAGGCGGTGGGAGGGTGAGAGGTTTCACTGCTTACCGGAAAATCCCGATTCCTGTCGTTGATCGGCCTAAGCGGCGCGGTCAGGCTGGGGCCATGGACAAGACCGCCAACGCCCGTCGCCTTCGCCGTAACCAGACCCTGGCCGAGAAGACGCTCTGGACCCTCGTGCGCAATCGCCGCCTGGGCGGGTTCAGGTTCCTGCGGCAGGTCGCGATCGATCGCTACTTCGCCGATTTCGTCTGCGAGGCGGCCAAGGTGATCGTCGAGCTGGACGGTCCAGCCCATGACGGCCGCGAGGATTACGACGCCCGCCGCACCGAGATCCTGGAGCTGTTCGGATACATCGTCGTGAGGGTCCGCAACGAGCGGGTCCTGGCCGATCCGGGCGGAGCGGCGGACGATATCCTGACGGTGCTTCGATCGGAGAGGGTGTAACCTCTCACCCTCCCACCGCTGCGCGGCGGGCCCCTCCCTCTCTCTCAGAGAGAGGGATATTGAAGGTCCGCTCAGGCTCGAAAGCCGCAATCGGCGCCGCGCCGACAACCGGACGCCAGCGCCGCGCCAAAAAGCTTGTCCCCATCGCTCCCGGCGTGTTTCCGCAACGAAAACAACGTCGAAAATCCACTTATCCTCCCCCTTTCGCGCCGCCGTATGATCAACCCACCTTGAGGCGATGGGGAGGGCGTGAGGCCTGCGACCTTCGCGGCCTTGGGGGGCGGTCGAGCGGGAAGCGCTCGTCGGCGGCGGTCGGGGCTTCGCGGCCTTGGTCGCACCCTTGTCATCTGGTGCCGGCCGGGCCCGTTTTACGGATACGGCGTTGACGAAGGGGCCGAGGAGGGCGGCAGGCTTGCGGTGACGCAGGCGTTCCGGGACCGGGCTCCGCAAGCCCGTCCCGCCCGTCGGGGGCTCTAGACCGGCGAGGTCCGAACAGGACCGACCGCCGGACGCTCCCGGGTAACGATCGCGCGGAGCGTCGGTCCTGGTCGAAACGGTAATTCTTCAAAAGCTTCCGGGCCTAGCCCGGCGCTCCGCAGCCCTCCCCGAACTTCAGCGGCTTTCCGCGTGAGGCGGCCAAGTCGCGCCCACGATCGGGGACAGGCGCCTGCGCCTGTCCCCGGCCGCAACCGAGAGGAGACCCTGATGCCCAGATCCAAGACCCGCGCGCTTGCTCGCGCCGCCCGCCGCGCCGAATGGGAGCGCGCGGGCGTGGACGACAGCGGACGCACCCCCGCGAGCGTCGACTATGTCCGTCGCGAGATTCGCCGGCGACTTCGGTGGCTGGAGGCCGTGAAAGCCGCCGCGCATGGCTCGGAAGCGCCGCGAGACGCGGACGCGCCCGACGACGCCTGACGGCCCCGGCCCGGGGCGGATCGACATTCAGCCGAAGACCACCAAACCTTTCGTCATAATATCTGAATGTCGATTGGCCCAGGGCGCGGTGTCCCCGCCAGAGACTTCAGGCGGTCGCGTGGTATCCGAGGTCGGCCCGATGGCCGCCCGCTTCAGGCCCCGCCGTCGCCACCGCCTTGCTGTCCATCACCGCCTTGAAGGCCGTCTTGAACGCCGCCATCTCCTGCGGCGTGCCGACCGAGACCCGCACGGCGTTGGGCCAGATAGGCCAGGTGCGGCCGATATAGACGCCTCGCGCCTTCATGGCGGCGATCACCGACTTGCCGTCGCGGCCGGTGTCGATCATGAAGCAGTTGGTCTCGGGCGCACCGATCACCTTGTAGCCATTGGCTTTCAGCCAGGCCAGGGTGTCGCGGCGCGTGTCGCCGATGATCGTCTTGCGCTCGGCGACCAGGCCCTTGTCCTCCAGCGAGGCGCGGGCGGCGGCCGAGCCGGTGATCGGCATGGCGTTCCGGCCGAACGGGACCAGCCTGGCCAGCAGGTCGGGCCGCGCCACCGCGAAGCCGCAGCGGATGCCGGCCATGCCGTAGATCTTGGAGAAGGTGCGCAGCACGATCAGGTCCTTGCCGGCCGCCACCAGGTCCAGCGTGTCCTGGGCGTCGGACAGGTGGATATAGGCCTCGTCGACCAGCAGGATCGAACCGGCGGGCTTGTTGTCCAGGGCCCAGGCGATGTCCTGCTTGGTGGTGGTGGTGCCGGTCGGATTGTTGGGGTTGCAGATGTAGATGACGCCGGCGTTCGGGTCGGCGGCGACCATCGCCTTGACGTCGTGGGCGTAGTCGGCGGTCAGCGGAACCTTGACGACCTTGGCCTGGCTGGTCTTGGCCGCGTACATGCCCGCCTCGTAGGACGGGTCGGCGGTGACGAAGCTGCGGGCCGGCGAGGTGAAGGCCAGGACGCTGTAGTGCAGCGGTTCGGACGAGCCGGCATAGACCGCGACGTTCTCGACCTTCAGCCCGTTCTGGGCGGCGAAGGTCATGGTCAGCAGCTCGGTCTCGCCGTTGCGGTCGTAGCGGCCGCCCAGCGGGGCCATGCGGGCGATCGCGTCGCAGGCGGCCTTGGACGGGCCCAGCGGGTTTTCGTTGGCGTTGATCAGCACCGCGCCGGGCGGCGGGATGTTGGGACCCTGGCCGTGCAGGGCCAGGCCCGAGGGCGGCGCGCCGGATGGACCTGGAGCCTTGGCCGGGTCGGCGGCGCGGGCCAGGGCGGCCTCGGTCAGGATCGGGGTCGCGGCCGCCAGCGCCGCGGCGCGCAGGAAGAACCGGCGCCCGATGGCCGCCGGGTTCGCCGATTGATCCGATTGAGGCCTGTCCATGATCGTTCCCGCCTGTCCTTCGAACCCGCTGGCGCGGGCCGGTCCAGCACAGGCCTTCGCGGGGCCGAGGACAAGGGCGGGCAGGGGCTTGGGACCAGCTTGCCCGCCGCCTGGGCAAGGATCGCCGCGCCGAGGGGCGCTCGGCCGACCGCCTGCTCGCGCCGGCGGCGGTCCGCGTCGGTTGCCGCGTGGTTTCGATTCTACTTGACCGCGCATTGTCGCGGGCGGACCGTGGCGGTCTTGGTCCTCGCGATTGAAAGGTCGTCTGGAGTGACACGGGATCTGGGCAGGGTTGGGGACAGCCAGGCCGGACGCCACGCGCGGCGCTGGGCCGGCGGCTGCGCGGGCCTGGCGCTGGCGGTCGCGACGTCCGCCGCCGCGTTCCAGACCCGCCCGGTGACGACCACGGCCGCCCCGACCACCGCCGCGCCCGCCGCGACATCGACCGCCGCGCCGAAGACCTACGCCGAATGCCTGAGGTCGTACGCGGCGCGGACCAACGCCACGGCCGTCTGCCAGCGCCTGTTCCCCAACGCGGCGCCGTCGTCGACGACCGCGCCGACCGGCGCGACGGGCGCCACGCCCACGACTCCGCCCCGCGAGCCGGTCGACATCACGCCCCAGCTCGAGCGGCTGGTCGACGCCTGGCGAAACCGGCCCAGGACGCCCCCGGTCCCGCCCAGCCCGCCCGCCGATCCCCTGGCGGTGATCCCCGACATCCAGGCGGCCTGCGCGGCCTATGCCAGCCTGCCCGAACGCTGGCGGCGCTGCACGGCCGACGCGTGGCGCCAAGCCGGGTTGCGCGGCCAGCCGCCCCTGGTCCTGCAGACGCCGCCCGCCGTCGAGCCGCCGCCGGTCCAGTCGCCGCCCGTTCCGCCCCCGCCCGTTCGGCCGCCGCCCGTCCAGTCGAGGCCGCCCGTCCAGACGCCGCCGACGCTCACGCCCCGGCCCGTCGACTCCGAACCGGTCCGGCCCGCGCCCGTCGTCGAACCCCAGCCCGGCCAGCGACAGGATCAGCAGGTGGTGCAGGATGGCCAGGACGAGATCCAGCATGACGGGCTCCGACTCGA